>JAAEPA010000146.1 GCA_024222475.1 Gammaproteobacteria bacterium
GACACCGGCAGTGCAGCAGAATGGCCAGCCGGCTTTGCTGGCGGGCGATAACCCATCATCTCAAGAGCGCCCATCGGCACCTACCTATTGTCTGGTGTTTTGAGTCTTCAGCCGACCATCAGCAGGCCGCGCTCGCGGTAAACGGATTTACCGGCTGCTTCCGGGTTGCGCTCCATATATTTGAACGCATTGAAGCTCGCGATCAGCGGATCAATCTTGGCCGTGCCGGAAATCTGCTTGTCGATGATGATCGCGTTGCCGCGGCGTTCTGCCTTGGCATTGCCGACACAGAAGTTCATCAGTTCCTGGCCGGCATGGATGAATGTGCCATCGGATAGCTTGCGCTCCATGCCCCATATTGCGCCGGCCAGCCGATAACCCTGCGCCACTGCACCGACCGGGCCGCCATTCTCGGCGTTCTCGATGCCGCGCTCAGACAGTTCGTCCACCATGGCCGAAACGCCGATCGGGTCGAAACCAACACCGTATTTTTCAGGCAACAGACCCTCATCGAACACCCGCTCGACAATATCGGCAACGCCCTGAATATCGTCCGTCGGATTTTTGCAAATGGTAAGCTGTCCAAGATCTTTAAGTTCGAGCAGTTTCGGAGCTATTTCTTTGCGTATCTCCAGCACGCCGGGCTGGCACCAGGCATAGTTCCACAGCATCCAATGCTTGGTTTCTTTGCAGCGCCCGAGAACGGCAAGGCCGACCAGGTCATCATTGCCTCCGCCGTCAATGCCGATCGTGACGACTTCCGATCGCTCGATGAGTGTGTCGAGTGTCAGCGTTGGGTCGGCAGCGGTCAGCCAATAGTCGGCACCGCGCCAACGGTCGTTTCCAAGCCGCAATCCAATCTCAACATTGAGGTGCTGCGAGGCAAACAGGATAATCGCATCGGTGCCCTTGCGCTCTGCCTTGCGCATCTGCCTTTTCAAAAAGTCGCCGTTTACCGATTTGTTGTAGTTCGGATTGACGATGTGCCACGTAGCCGGATCCTTCCATGCGTCTCGCTCGACATAATCGCCGGGATACTCATAAAGAACGGCCAGCACGCGTTCGTCCAGTTCGCCGTCCCGGACATCACGGGCCGTCTGTAATTCCTGCTTGAACACACCCGTTGGCGGTTTTTTCGACTGTGTCGAGGTCTGGATCAGGAATCCGTCGCTCTTTGAAGTCATCGCGCCGCGCAGTTCCAGGAATATATCCTCGGCCTTCGCCTTCTCAGCAAAGACGTGCGTCTCATCGATCATCGTGCCGACTGCTTTGCTGCCGGTCACGATGTTCGTGTCGGCCGCCAGGATCTGCAGTTTGGTTCCGTTGGTCCGGTGCTCGATCGTCTTGACATGGTCCCGGCACTGGAAAAGTGCATCCAAGGCAGGGTCCTTTTTGATGGTGCCCATGGCCTGCTTGTAGGCGATGCCGGCGATGTTCTTTGTCGGTGCGATGAAGTTGAACTCTGCCTCCGGCCGCTGGTTCATGATCGCAGCGGTGAGCATCAGCGGACCGCCATATGACGATTTCGAATTCTTCTTCGGCACCAGCAGGAAATATTCCTGGATAGCCCGGCTATGCGTTTCGATGTCATAGCAGCCGAACAGGACTTCAACGATTTTCAGGAACCAGGGACCGCAAACTTCGCCGAGCCTCGGCGTCCCGATCATGTCGGGCACGCGCAAGCGTTTGAATATCCGAAGACCCTTCGCAGCCTGATCAGAATACAAAGGCAGGTCGGGAACAAGCGGCTCGCCCGCGACGATCCGCTTTTCCCAATCAGGACAGGCCGTGTTCCAGTCGGCGGTCAATGTTTGGTGCGCCCATCTTCCGGCAACAGGTCCTCGCCCCAATCGGTACCAACGCCGGCAGTTTCGGCGGCGCGGTTGGCCGCTTCCTTCTTGCCAATCTTTTCAGGTGCGGGGATCTCGAGATCCTCGTCGTCTTCTGGTCGCGCCGCACCAAATTCGCGCTCTGCTGTATCACGGTCGACTTGCTCCATGACCCGGTTGAATTCCTTCATGGCCGCAACATTGCCTTCGCGCACCTGGTTCCAAAGCGCCTGCACCCTGATGCCGTCGACCCGCGCCCTCGCCTCGTCACGCACCCGCAGCTCGCGAAAATAATGCTTCTTCAAAGTCGGTTTTGTGATGCCAAGCGATGACGCAATGAACGCGTCATCACGGCCGAGAGCCAGTAACAGCATGACTTTATTGCGTGTTTCCGAGGTCGGATTGTGCGGCGGACGGCCACGCTTTCCGAACCCTTCTGGAATAGGGTCGCCAAGAAGGTCAAAATTCTCGCTCATGGGAAAAAAAATCTCCGAATGAGAGGGGGGGCGGTTGCGGGATAGGGATATTCCCGAACTTTTGAGGCCCCCTCCCCTTCATAAAATCCGAGTCAGACGCCGTTTCTTCTCGCGGTGTGTCTTCTCGTTGTGATGTCCGATACAAAGCAAACGAATATTGGCAGGATCGAGCGGTGAACCACCGTCTTTAATCTCTTTGATGTGGTCGCCAATGACACGGTTGGTTGATCCGCAGATCTCGCACCAACTGCCACGATCTTCCTTTATCTGTTTGATCAAGGCTCGCCATTGCGGTGAGGCATAGAACTGATCAGCCACCTTTGGCGCTTCACTCAGTTGCGGCGGTGCTGGACTTAATGTTGATTTTGGATTCGAGAGGCTAGCCATTGCACCAGTCTGAATTTTGCAAACAAAAACCCCGGAGCGAACTGCACCGGGGTTTGTTTGACCTTTTCTAGCCTCGTGAAGCTATGTCAAGCGACTGCCGCAGTCAAAATCATGCCGCTTGAACTCAACCACCAACATTCTCTTTTTTAATTCAACAGCTTGAGTTTTCCGATTTGGGCGCATACTCCTAGGTTATGCATCGTATCCAAAGCATTCGAATTTGATACGCATGGATGACCTCTTCGAGCTCTTTAGGGACATTTGCCCCAATCTGTTTCATGTAGGCTTTGTGATAGAAGCGGAATACATGCTCGCTGGCAACCGCGGTCAAGCTTGTCTTCTAGTGACTGGCGCCGGAGAAGTAGAAGAACAAGAATTGACCGTTCAGGTCTTCCGGGCTGTTAGTTTTGACTCGGCGTCTTTCTTGTTGCCGGCTTTTTCTTTCGGCTTTTGCTTTTGGAAAGATCACTAGGCCTTGGTAAATTTCCCTGTATTATGATCGTGACAACTGGGAGAGTGGACTCACCTCCCTTCCGAAAGAGAATCCCAATGCCGTCTTCAGCCGGATATGCGCCTGCCGTTTTGGGGCTGCAATCAAGAACGCATAGGATACCCAGCCTCTTTCCACTACCCACGACATAAGAACCGAGCTGTTCGATAAATTGATTACAATCTTCAAGATTCAGGCGCCTGTCTGGCTCCGATTTGAGCTCAATCTTCATTCCGCGGAAGGACAGGTCGCATTTCCCACCAGCCGCGTGAGGATGTTCCTCCAGTTCTGCACCGATAGAGGGATCTGTCCTCAGCTTCTTCACAAGCTCGTCCTGAAACTTGGGCTCCGACCAGACACCGGGAAACGTTGCTCCTTGAAGGGCTTGGCCCGCAATATTGCCTAATCTGAAGGTCAGAACCAGGCACTCCGAAATCTCTGCTTCGGGTACAAGTGGCAACGCGCGAAGCTGATTGCGGACTGCAATAATTTTCTGATCAACGTTGGGATACCCCGTCTGAGGCTCGTGCTGGAAATCGACACCTTCAAGTTTGAGTGCACGTTGTCCCGCAACTTCGACCGGTTGCTCGGCATTTAGAGGTTCAAATTCGGCAGTGTATTTGAACTCAAAAGGACGCGCGTTCATCGCATGCGGAACTCTAAGAATTGCACGTTCCGTGGCGGTGAGCTCAAATGGACCTATTCCTGGCGGCTTGGCGAATGTGAACTCGGGAAATTCGTAGTGTGTCCGTGGTTCGGCGGTAACCAGCTTGAGATTAAGTCGTTCAGCATTTGTTGGCCAGCGCGACACCCTGACTGAGATTTCCAAGTCGTGTGAAATACCGGGCTGAACATAGTGAATATCGCTAACCGGTGTTCCATCAATCACAAACTCCAGAAATGCGACTGACAGTTTGGGGCGCATTTTCTTCATTTCTTCGTGCGAACGCGAAACGCCAAGTTCCTTTGGAGGAATATGATACACGCTGATAGGCAAAGGCACCCCCGCAAGGGAGGAACATATTTTCGTGACTTCTCCAACGTCAGAGATTTTATCTATAGTGGCGGCGATGTCCCCAAATGGCCTTAAGTGCTCAGCCGTCGAGTGAGCGTTTAGCCAAACTGTGGACCGTTCTTTAGCAGCCCTCAGAAATCTATCGGCTTCAGGTTCGGCTTCCACAACTGCCATGCGCCATTTGATCAAAAACTCCACAATTCGAACGAACTCCGCCAATGCAGCGAAGCAATGCCCTGCAACGGCCTCTCCATAGTGCTCAGCAGCTTGATCAAGTTTGGTCGCAGCGGGACTCAGTGCTGCCAAAGCATCAGATCCGCTTTCGCTGGCAGCAATTAGCGCCAGCGTACTGTCAATTCTCGCCGAGTACACCTCGGAGAGGATCTCGGCGCTGTTTGTTCTCCTCAATATCGGCCTCGCGCTCTCTAATTGCTGTATTCCAGCACTCACCAATTTTGACAAGTGCGGACCTATCACCAGCCGCAATAGCAGCCTCATACTCAGTTGCCGCCTTAAGCAAACCGGCGTTCAACTTTCTTGGTTTATTCTGTGTCGTATCGTCAATGCTATCGTAGACGGCACGAGCAATTCTTGCTGCTTCATCCCACGCGCCTGCACGCGATAGGATTTCAATCAAAACGGGAGCACTCGTTCGATGGTGAGCAATGATTGATATACCGGCTTGCTCCAGAATCGAAATATTTGCTCGAACCAGATCCAAAGGCAATTGCTCCAGTTCGAATATGATGTCATCGAAATGGTATCTCTGGACTCCTTTCGCCTCAAGCAGTCGAACAATTAGCTGAACGTAACCCTCGGCCCCTCGCAGACGCGGTCCGCGAAACCGGATAATACGACCGACTTCTCCGGATTCTGCGTTGCCAAGGATACCTACAATTGCCGTTCCCCGCGGCCCAGCCAGTTCGTCAAGCGTCATGTACCGACCAATCAAAATATCCATGCAATCCATTAAGAACCGGTCATCACTACGCTTGGTCGCGTATGTTAAAACTAACTGGGTGAGCGCCTGCCGTGCCTGTAGCGCAATTCCATCGGGCAGCCAAAAGCTTCGCAGCGCACGAGCAGCGGCCTTGTGCACCAGGACGTATGGATCGCTTAAAAGAGGTACAAAGGCCTCATAGACAAGGTCCGGCAAATCGTTTGGGTGCCGCCCCGCAATTTCGCCAATAGTGTTTGCGGCGATAGCCCGTAAAAGCTGTGAATTGCCGACGAGAGCAGCATATAACTCAGGCAATATGGCATTCAAACTATCGGCTCCCCGGCAGACATGATCGAGATTGCCAATTACGCAGGCTTTAAGGCTCTCTCTATCATCGGGAAGGTTTTTGTAGAATTCAACTAATTCAGTAACTTGGCCCCTTCCTGCCGTACTGGCGGCCGTGCAGGCCCATTCAATCAATGTATCTTGAATGCCGTTTAATACGGTGTTCCTGTTCAAACGTTGCAGTTCCACGAGCCCAGCGGGTCTAACGTCCTGCAACTCACTAGCCGGTGCGTTTATAATGTCGTCCAACAAAGCAGCTGCGCCAAGCAAATTTTCGATTTCTTCCGATGCAAGATCCTGCAGCCCATAAAGGCCCCCCGAGAACACCATCTGAAGCTCTGAGAGAGTTTCGGGTCCGATATCAGACGTGGTCATCCATATAATTCGATGGAACGCAATGCGATGCGCGTCGGTAGTTGGTTCATTTTCAGAAATGAGATTTCTGAGGATTCCTTCGTAAATGTCTACTGTACGTGCTCGTCCCTGGTCATCTGCCTCATTCCAGAAGGTCTGGAGAAGCTCGTCCACTTCGTTAGCACGAACCAGAAATGCGGATACGATTACTCCTCGAATGTTGCTTATTGGTTCATGATCACGACCGTCAAGATCTTTCAAAAGGTGCTTTGCCCGTACCAGCTTCGCAGTCAATGGTCTGACGAACTGAAAAAGGAATTCTGAATCAATCTCTCCGATACGTTTGATTCCCCGAGCCGCCTCCTCCACGTCATTAGCTGACGGTTTTTCCACGAGCAATTTAAGTCCAGCAGCAACTTCTTCGGGAAAGGCGCGATAGACAGCCCACAAGGGCTCCCGATTCCGCGTAATGGTGGCACCACCAATTGCTGGATAACGCCTAGGATTGGACAGACCTATCAATGCCGGAAGGGCACCGGCAACCAGCTCACTATCTGCTGAAACGATATTTTTCGAAATCAAATGTGCTGCCAGATCCGTCGCATAATACCGAGCCATGGCCTTCAGGGCAGCATTGCAAATCATAGCTAAGTCGTCTGATACAAGGTCCAGTGCAGAAAGGCATCCAACGGTCCTAGAATGCCCTCCGACCTCCAACAATTCCGATAGATGCTCCTGTATCTCAGTTGTAAAGTGTTCTGGAGCAACGCGAGCAGTCTCCGTGAGCTTCTCCGCACGCCGCTCGGTTGGGTCATTATCAAGCTCTGCGATCTGGTCGACTACTGTTGCTTGAATCGGAGACAATTGAGATCGGATTTTCTGCCGAACTTGATCACGTCCCGACAACTCTTCAGCACGACGCTTTTCAGCCGCCTCTAGCTGTTTCAGATGTTCCGCTTTAGCTCGGTCTCGGGAATCGACCAATTTAGAGATGTTCGGTAGGCTAACGGGTTTGCGTTTATTACAATCAACGCAATTTCGGTCATGGAAATCCAGAGCAACTTTTTCTAAATCCCACGCTGCCATTCCGCCTGCGCTAGCGTGTGGGCAGACTAGAGAATGATGTCCTATAGGCAATCCGGTTTCAACAGCAATCAAACCCCTCCCATGGAATGGTTTAACGCTTACGTGGACACACCAATTTTCTATAAGCTCCATTGTCCGCAGATTTTTCTCTCCTGCGGCAATGGCTTCATTTATTTGTTTCTCAGTGTCCACACATACTCCCCGAAGTTGCAAAAGAATTCAAAAGTGATCCTCCTGAGAACCACTATATTCACTCTTCCATCTGCCGATCTCAACAAAAAAGAGCAATTTTCAAGAATTACAATCCACCGAACAATGACAGTTGAAAACATAGCTGGCCCACACCTCACAGCTGAACCACCAGTGCATTGGACACCAAATTTGGGACGTATAAAGAAGAAAATTCTCCTGTGACCCCAGTTGAGGACAAACCTTTGGGATTTGTGAACTTGGCATCGTGGATCCAGATGCAAACACACTTCGCTCCGGCCACAATTACTCTTGAAGTTATGCATGCGTCTGGATTGCAGCTGCTACCCGCAGCAATGCATGCTTAGGCCGCTCGTCCCACGGATTCTGACAGTATTCCGACGGCCTCAACCGATGTGAAGCAAGCGTTCCACTGAGCACCCGGAAAAGCACATCCAGGCTATCAACCCAAAGGTTCCAATCGAGCCGTGACAGTATATCTGCAATCGGGTCCCTAGTCAGCTCATATCTACGAAACGCGCCGCGCTTCGGGCGTTGCGCCCTTCCGTCGTAACCGTCAACGATGACCCTATGCGAACGCCCGAAGCTATCCCGCACACGCTTTTTCATAAACCAGGCCGGTTTTCCCCGCTTCAACATAAGCCGCTGCCTCGGTGCAGCCGCACGCCAGTCCGGCCCACGACCCAAAACAGCGGATGCGATAACCAGATGAACGGTATGACACCGGCGACGGTGATAGGACTTCTCTGTGTACCGTTGAACAGCACTCGAAACTGCCTCCGGCAACAGACCGTACGGATCCAGCCAATCGGATACGTAATCCGTCGCCGGTTCAGGCTCATAGGGTATCAGCGCCTGGACCGCCTGCCCAACAAGCAAGGCGTCGGGATGCGGGTCACCTTGTTCGAAGAACATCCCTGACCGATCCGGCTGATAATCGATCACCGTCATGAGCTGGGAAAATCCGCTTATCGCACCCCATGCGCTGTGCGGGCTGGTCAAGCCGCCCTCGCCGCCACCTTTCGGCAGTTCATGCACAAAGGCCCAGGACAAAAGCTCTTCAATACCGATTGATTTCATGATTTTACCCTCGATTTTTCGCTTGCTTCCCTAAAAACCCGCTTGCTTCCCTAATTAGCTTCTACCTTCCCTAAATTGGAATCTACTAACTCGTTGTTTTTAAATAACAACACAAATAATCAGGGAAGGTAGGGAACGTAGGGAAGCAAGACCGCGCCTACATATGAGGGATGGGTGCTATTACCCCATACCCTATGCGCGCATGCGTAACCGGAATTTGCTTCCCTAGCTTCCCTAGCTTCCTAAGCCATTGAATGTCATGGACCTTTTGCAGGGAAGCAAGCGGAGTTCTCCCTTCCCTGCCTCCCCAGCTTCCCTGTTTTGGGGAAGGAATACGCCAATCAGCGACGCAGCCAGCAAAGGGTCCGGGCGAAACCGCATCATTGCTTCTGGCTTTCATAGTCGTTCTGGCCGGAAGGATTGACGAATTCATCGCGAACTTTGATGCCGCGATAGACCGTCCGCCCCTTCTTTGCCTTCCAGAACTGCTTCATATGCTCGTCTGGCGATTTCCACATGCGTCGAGCATAGTCCGGCAACCGTCTCGTAAATGTTACCCGCTTGAACTCGGCAGCACCCTCTCGTGAAGCAAAGTTCGAATAGCCGATGAACAAATCCTCGACCGTCGAATAGTCCTCGTCCCTGCCCGTGACGTCACAGGCCAAGCGAATGAAAGCGCCAATCGGGTCGGACTCTTCACGGTACTCGGCAGTTGCGTCCAAAACCTTGCGTGGCGGTGACAGGCCATGATTGAGATAATCGAGTGCACCCTCAACCAGCCATGTAAAGACGCCACAGCTCTGCCGCCGCATCTTTTGCGGCAATTCACGGTCGACCTGGTTCTTCGGGATCTGCACTTCAAACGGCACCAGCAGCACCCGTCGCCATATCCCGTCAGACGTGTCGTCAATGCGGGGTTTGTGATTGCCCTGCAGAACGATCTTGAATTGCGGATCGATCTCGATGAAATCCTGATGCAAACGCCGCACGGGCATTTTCTCGCCACCAGTCATGGTCTTGATCAACGCATCCTTGAGCTTGACACCCATTTCCGGTTCGGATGCCGAGACGAGCCGTGCGCCAGGCAGTCGCGCAAGGTCCGGTGTCGCTTCGCTGCCGCCGCGTTTGCCCTCACCGGCAAAGCTGTCGATCGACAGCGCAATGGCATAGTCGCCAAGCACAGAACATATGAGCTCAACCAGTGTCGATTTGCCGTTGCGGCCCGCGCCGTAGAAGAACACAAGGCACTGTTCGGTCGTAATGCCCAGCAGGCAATATCCGAAATAGCGCTTGAGAAATGCCCTGATTTCAGGATCCGGCTGAACGGTTTTGAAAAACGCGTCGAACGCCCCCGCCTTTGCCCCGGCATCCCAGGTCACCGGCGCCAGTTTCGAAATCATGTCCTCGGACTTGTGCCGGTCGAGGCGATACCGCCAAATATATGTCGGATCGTCCGGGTCGCTGTCGAAATTCTCTTCCTGAAAAAACCGCAACGTGCCGCTCTCGGTGTTGATGGCGTAAAGGTCCGTGTTGAGATTGCCGATCATCGTCGCCACATGGGGCGCCGCTTCTGTCAGCATGTTATTAATCTTGGATGTGCCGGCGGCGCTTTTTGCGTGGCCGTAGCGTGAAGACATGCGAC
>JAAEPA010000147.1 GCA_024222475.1 Gammaproteobacteria bacterium
GATCGACTACCTGCTCGCCCATGCCGAACAGCTCAATCCACGCACCCTGACGGTGCGGCTCACCGCGCTGAGTCAATGGCACCGCTATCAAGGCTTTGCCGATCCGACCCAGGGCCCACAGTACGCAAGACCCTGCAGGGCATCCGGCGCACTCACGGCCAGCCCCGACGCCAGGCCCAGGCGCTGCGGCTGGAACATGTAGCGACGATGCTGCGCTATTTAGCGCAACAGCCCGAGTCGAAAAAGAGGCAGCGCGATCTGGCGCTGATCCAGCTGGGGTTTTTCGGTGCCTTTCGCCGCAGCGAACTGGTGGGCCTGCAGGTCGCCCACTTACACTGGGCCCCGGGGGGCCTGAGCATCACCCTGCCCCGCTCCAAGACCGATCCGCACGGTGAGGGGCTGATCCGCGCACTGGCCCGCGGCGGCGCCACGTTGTGTCCGGTACGCGCCCTGAAATCCTGGCTGGCGGTGGCAGCCATCGATCACGGCCCGGTATTTCGCCCGGTCAACCGTTGGGATCAGATCCAGCCCCGAGCACTGCATCCGGGGGCCGTCAATGGGCTGCTCAAACAGCTGGGTGCGGCCTGCGGTTTTGATTTTGCGCCCGAGTTGAGCAGCCACAGCTTGCGCCGCGGTATGGCCAGCTGCGCGGCGCGCGCCGATGTGGATTTCGAGCTCATCCAAAAACAAGGCGGCTGGCGAAGCGAGACCACGGTGCGCGAATATATCGAGGAAGGCCGACGGTTCGAGGATAACGCCACCGTGACGCTGCTTGAGCAGATGGCGGCATTGATGAAGTCGCCGCCCATCGCCTCTGGCTGACGGAACACCGTGGTGGTGAACGTAAAAAGCAGGAAAGGTATCATCGGGGATCTATTGCAATGGAGATACAAAAAGCGATCGCGAGATCACGCCATGGCACGGGGAAATAAATAGGGTCATCTTACATAAAGGTACGTAACGCGACATAGGAATTGCTGGAAGACGAAGAGGTGCTTCTTCTGCACTTGGGCCGCGACAGTCATTGGAACGAAATCCTACGATAAGGTATACCGGTGTATCGACAAAACCAAATCGGTCATCGTCTCGAATGGCAACCCGTGGCGTATCATAAGGTTGCCCCTTATGAAAACGGGGCGACACCGGGAATGCTCCGTCCCGGTGCCGCCTAAAACGACCGATGTCGCTGCTATTGTTTGCGAGCTCCCCGATTATCACCATAATTCCAAGTCGTCGTGGTGATGGTTATATCGCTATTGTGGGTATCTGGATCATGGTCACGCACATAGTCATGAATGGAGTCGTCGAGGATGGCGACGCCAAACTCGCTAGAACCCTGCGCGATGTACGATACCTGTCGCTCATCGCTGTAGCCATCAAACACATAGTCGTGTTCGGCGCCATCGAGTATCGCAACACCGAAGCCTGAAAAGGGGGCAGCCGAACCGCGGTTTCCATCGCTGTCGCCGTCCCGGTTGTGCTCTAACACATAATCGTGTTGAGCGCCGTCGAGGATAGGTCGGGTATGCTCGTAATACGTGTAATTTGTTGTCACTTTGAAAGAATATTCAGTATCTATGCGGCGATCTGAATAGATGTTATTCGCGCTGTTTTCCTTAACCCTTTATTCTCAAGGAACTATGCGGAATACCGTGGTTTTAACTTGGTATTGAAGTCCGAAAACGTTGGCATTTCAGGACATCTTTTTGTGCCCCTTTCAACCCCGGAAACACAAGGCTTTGCGATCTCCGGACGCAAACCCCTTTTCGGACACCAGATTTCAGCATACGTGTTGGCTTTCCGGCGAAGTGATAACAAATTACACGTATTACGAGCATACCCCATCATGGCTTTCTCAGGAATCAAGAATTTACCTTGCCCAGGCCTGCGAGATATTTTTCTTTACCACTGACTCGATTGATAATCCTTGTCTCCATTCGGGCGCACAGCGGCAACCACAACCAGACAACGAGCGCCACGGCAAGTGGTAGGTCAGCACGCTGGTAACCATCCATCAGCAAACCCGCCAGACTCAGGGTGAAAATAAACAGGCGGTTCAAATTGACCAGAAGGCTTCATTGTTTGGCACTCATAACCCCTCTCCTCGGTAATCCCTCAGTGGTAACATCCTCGCTGCGGTAGGTGAGCCGGAGTTGTTCTCATTTATCCCAATCGGTTCATGCCTAGCGCAACCTCTCTTTCGCACGAGCCATGCCAATCCGTTAAACCCTTTAATAACAATGAGTTACTTATCTCCAATAGCCTCTATTTTTTGAGGTACTCAAATTTTTACTGTTGATACATCAAATTTTTGTGGTAAATAACGCAATGATGAGTAATTACAGAATGTTTCTACGAGGCTCGCCCGAACGGCTTGCGGTCGTGGTCGTTTTCCGAAATAGCCCAGAGAGGAGAAGAGGAGCCACCAGCGGGCGGCGGCTTGAGAGGAACTCAAGCGACTGAAAGAACAGCGTGAGCTGAAGTGTGACTATCTGTGCGGCGAATCCAGCATGACATAAACACAGAGATTCCCGTCAATGGAAAACCGAAGGTCTGACAAGGATTCAGCTCCTAGCTTGAATCTCCTGCCTGCTCACCAAATGGTTTCCAGCTTCTTAATCGCGTGTAGTCTCTCGTCAGCGGTAATTAACGGAGCTTTGTGGTGCAAGGCCGTTGCCGCAATCAGCCGATCAGCGGGATCTTTGTGTAAAAACACTTTGTTCTGCGAATGAACAGCGATCTCAG
Organism: Gammaproteobacteria bacterium; assembly: GCA_024222475.1. Lineage (GTDB taxonomy): Bacteria > Pseudomonadota > Gammaproteobacteria > JAAEPA01 > JAAEPA01 > JAAEPA01. Next base: position 2,746 of record JAAEPA010000147.1, read on the forward strand.
GCGTTATCGGCAATACGGTCAGACCCATACCCATGATCAAATCGCGCATAAATTGATCTGGTGTAACCGGTTTAACAATACGTTTTCTAGCAAACAGCATGGCGATCTCCCAGAACGAAATATCCGAGCAAGCCAACCCCTTTACCGGTAATGCGTCTTCAAGCGCCCGCAGGGCACGAGGACTGATGCGCTCAGGTTCGTGGGCCCAAAAAATCAGCACATGAGTATCACAAATTATCATCATCAGCCGTCCACTGCACATCCTCAATCGGGCTGACGACATCCCCAACAAAGCCTTTGCCACGCAGGGCGAACAGGCGCTGCCTGGCAGCCTTCGCCTCATCTGGTTCAGGAATCAGCCGGGCGATGACTCTCCCATGGGAGGTAATCTGAATCGCTTCTCCCCGACGGACTTGTTTGAGATAATTGGGTAAATGCCTCCGCAATTCAGTGATATTGACTTGATGCATGACCGACCTTCATATATGTACACTATTTATGTACATTAACAGAGAGTATCTTCAGGATCAATGGCCGAATATGACTTTTTCCGCGAAGGGGATGAACCAAACAACAGGTAGAATTATTGTCTACTATGATGGGGCCTGTCCAAAATGTGTTAAGGACCGTGAAAACTATGAAAAACTTGCTGGCGAGGCGGGACAAAACGTCTGCTGGTTTGATATCACAGGAAAAGAAGATCAATTACGCGAAATTGGTATTGATCCTAAAAAAGCCTTTACTGAACTGCATATTAAAGACGAAAACGATAAGATTCACTCGGAGATGGACGCCTATAGTTTGCTAATGCATAAGGTGCCACGACTAAAACCGCTAGCCTGGCTAATCGGCCTACCAATCATCCGACCGGTGCTTGCCAAAATTTACCACTGGCAAGTTAATCGTCGACTTCGACTTAGCAACCGTTTTTAACGCACCAACAAATGATAAGACCTAGTCCGATGTTTCAGATGAGGTGCGATGTATGAATAACGTGGTCTGCTGCCGATTGGTTCTAGCATCACGTTCCACAAAACGTCTGATGCACGACTTGATCCGGCTCGGGCGGCAACATATAAACCTCCTTACCCGGTTGCTGTTGATAAGGATTTTGCAATACTTCGTGCAAGGCATGGAACAATGAAAAATCATTACAATCTTCCGCGGCTCTTATGGCCGCTTCTATCTGATGATTTCTGGGAATAACCACGGGGTTTAGCGTCTGCATCTTCGCCTGTCGTTGCGCATCGTCACTGGCGGGTGTAACCCGTCGCCCGCTGATAGAAATCCGACTTCCATAAAAGATGCCAGCTTTGCCATCCATGGTCTCTGGATTCCGGCTTCCCTGCCGGAATGACGACACAAAACAATGCAACATATCGTCATTCCCGCCACGGATTGGCGGGAATCCAGCGCCATGGAAGGTAATTTCAATATTTGCAGGGA
>JAAEPA010000148.1 GCA_024222475.1 Gammaproteobacteria bacterium
ATAGCTCTGGCAAACCTTGCACTTCTCCGAATGACAATAAGGACAACATACTTGGTTCAGCACCATATCAACCCCCCCATACACTCGATTGATCTCATTGCCTCAAGCAATATAGTATAGACTAATCAATCTCTTAATATGGAAATCAGACTGAACCAGTGCCAATACAAACGATCATGCGGCACCAGTTAGAGAAGTTATTTAATACGCATTCCTTATCAGACAGCGACAACTTCACTCTTCAATGTATCCAGGATATATGCTGCAACCTGTTGTGGACTGGCATGGAGGTCAAAATAGTCTCGACAGTGCTTCTGATAACGATGCTGGGCCTGTGGGTCATTCAGCAATGCCTCGATTACCTTTCTTATATTTTTATACTGCTCCTTTGGCGGGATAGCATAGTCAGGTGAGAAACCGCAGTCACAAGCAGCAAAATGCTTATCCTGTTCTAGTGGCACAGGCCACTGAGGATAAGGTGATTTATCCATCACAATGCACGCCCCCATACAAAGCAGATCGGTCATTCGCCAAGACATGCAATGGTGATTTCCGGATCGTTGGAAAACTACTTTTGCCTCTGCCAGGTTATCCCAGAATACAGATGAAGTGATATTTCCCCAGGAATTGGACCATTCTACACCCGCGGCATCCAACCGCTTTAGGTAGGCAGTCAATTCATCTTGAGACTCTTTCAATACCACAGCCCTAAGGTGCTTGGTGCAGTCAATCTCCGCAAGGGCCTCAAAAATACGCACTTGGTGTTCAATGATATTTTCAAAGCAATCGGGTCTAGACCATAATTTGGACATATAGACAAGATCAACCTTCTTTTCCATGTGGCGGCGTCCTTTGATCAACCCGATCTTGTCGGGATCTAGTTTACCGTTGCCACTCACAATCGGAAAGACCTTCTTGGGATAGTCGCGGTCAGGCCATTTATTCGCCTTAAAATAGATATCGCACCAATCCAAGGCCTCCTTGTCTCGTATACCTCGGCCATCGGCGTCATCAATAGCAAACTTGATTTGCTGTGAGGCCAGAGTAATCGAATACCTGCCGACATGATCGGATTTTACCGAACGTTTATTGGTATTGATCTTTGCTATTGCTCCCCAAACCCAATTTACGCCGCCTACATTAACGTCTTTCAGATAAGCCAAGACCTTGCTGGAAAAGGGCATCATTCCACAGCTCACACCCCGAGGAGACCTCAAACCGTGGATATAATACTTCTGGTAGGTGTAGTATGTGCTTGGTGTTAGGCAGGAATCGAAATTTAAACTGATATTCACAGCCATTTGCTGTACCTCCTATAGCGGCATTGAGGTCTTAAAAATGGGGCAATATGAGATTGGGGCTTGCCCTGCCATCTTCACTGTAGATATCTGGCATTGCCTCTTATCCATTATAACTACAATAATTATGCCATTACTAACGGAAATTGGTGGGCGACTTACAAGGCATTGATTATTATCAATATAAAATCCATCACTTCAAAGGTATTGATCATCTCAGTAGCTGTATCGGAGTAGAAGTGTTGCTTGCATTAATACGCTATTATTAAATTTTGTATTATAAATACAAACCGATATTTTTCTTTAATTGGAAGAGACTAGACGTGTGTAGGTAGCATTCCCTTCTGTTATGTTGGTAGAGACCATGACCGCCTACCCCCAGACTTGGGTTCTGAACAAAGGGCTTGCCGCCGTGCTTGAGCAATGCGGTGAGTCACATGACCGGCTCGTGATCATCGAGCGTCGGGCAAATATCGAGGCCAGTACCTTTCCCAGCGAGATCGTCACTTGTCAGCTGGACGGGCAGCGTATAGTGCACCTTTTTTGCAAGTATTCCATCGAACTTGATCATGACGTCTATGGGCACCGGGGTGGGGTGGAATATGAGGCTCGGGTCTATCGTAGTCTCTTACAGCAGATGGAACTCTCAGTTCCAAAATTCTACGGCTTCTACCAGGAACCCAAGTCAGACCGCAGCTGTTTGGTGTTAGGCTATCTAGCTAACACGGTAAGGGTGAGCCGAACCTCAGATCCTGATGATATGCTCAAGGCGGCCCGCTGGCTGGGGTGTTTTCATGCCCATAACGAAACGCATTTGCAGCAAGAAGAAATTGCCTTTCTGCACAGATATGATGCCGATTCTTATCTGGGATGGGCGCATCGAGCCCTATTGTTTGCCAAGCAACGGTCACGATCCTTGTCATGGCTGCATACCCTTTGCGCTCGCTTCGAGAATCAGGTGGATGCGCTGCTCAGCGAACCCCTGACGATCATTCATGGCGAGTTTTATTCTCAAAACGTCATGGTTCACCAAGGTAACCTCTATCCACTGGACTGGGAATCAGCGGCAATAGCGGCCGGGGAACTGGATCTGGCGAGTCTGACGGATAGATGGCCTGACAAGGTCACCCAGAGTTGTGAAAAGCGATACCGGCAGGCCCGCTGGGAGGGCTCATCTCCAGAGGGCTTCCATCAGCGGCTGCAGATCGCACGCATCTATACCCAGCTGCGCTGGTTGGGTGACAGGTTCGAGATCAGTACCAAGAATTGTCATTGGCGGCTCGAACAACTGCGCGATCTGGGGCTGCGCCTGGGTTACATATAACAAGCCTCCGTCATGGATTCTCGTTTGCGCATTATCGTCACCGGTCTGATCGCTCAGTACCCACTGGGCGGGGTGACCTGGGACTATATCCAATATGTCCTGGGTCTGCAGCGACTAGGACATGACGTCTACTATCTTGAAGATACCGGAATGTGGCCCTTCAATCCGCTGCAGGGCGGGGTAGCGAAGGACTGCGCATTCAATGTGGATTATCTGGCTGGAGTCATGGCCAGATTCGGTCTGCAGGATAGATGGGGATACCGCTTTCCCTGGCAGTCCCGTTGGTTTGGCATCTCGGGGACGCGGTGGGATGAACTGTGCGAAAGCGCGGACCTTCTCATCAACGTGTCCGGGAGTCTGGCGAACCCCCAGAGATATCGGCAAGTGAAATGCATGGCCTACATCGATTCGGATCCCGTGTTCACCCAAGTGAAACTCGCTCGTGGACAACAGGATTTTCGCCGATTGTTAAATGTTCATGACGTATACTTCAGCTTTGGCGAGGCCCTGGAATCACCGACGGTACCTGCAACCGAATATACATGGCGACCTACCCGTCAACCCGTGGTATTGGAGTCATGGCAAGTAAAGGCCTCTTGCCGTGAAGTCTTTACCACGGTGATGAACTGGACCAGTTACCAACCACTCAGCTATCGGAGCCAGACCTACGGCCAAAAGGATATCGAATTCAAACGATTCATCGATCTACCAAAGCAGGTCCCGGACACCATGCTGGAGATCGCCGTCAATGCAGGAAAGACACGGCACACGCCCCGAGAACTGTTGCGCCGTCGAGGATGGCGGGTAGTCGATCCGGATGAAGTGTGTTCGGACCTTGATAGCTATCGGTCGTATATCGAGTCGTCAAAGGCCGAATGGAGTGTAGCGAAAAACGGCTATGTCGTCGGTCGGCCCGGCTGGTTTAGTTGTCGTTCGGCCTGTTATCTGGCGGCGGGCCGGCCAGTGGTAGTGCAGAATACCGGTTTCGAGACGGTGTTGCCTACCGGTGAGGGCATTGTGTCGTTTTCCACCCTGGAGGAGGCGGTGCAGGCCATCGCTCATGTGCAGGCCCATTATTCACAGCACCGTAGCGCCGCAAGGAGCATTGCGGAGGAATACTTCGATTCCGATAAGGTACTTGCCGAATTGATCGATGAGGCGCTGACGCTTGGGGATGCCCACCGGGTATGAACACCCGGATAACCCTACCAAGGAATAGCGGGAAAATAAAACATTAGGGATGCGAACGAAATAACCTCCCTAACTGGCGCTGAATACGGACGATAAGGCAAGTCAGATAGGGAAGTATGTAGGTAGTATTCCTTAGGGCGAACAATCTCATTTCCCACCTCTGCCAATACCATACAATGCTTTTGGATTAAGAACTATCTGGGTCTTTTTCGGCAGGAAAGTCATCGGATCATGTGCCTTGCCGTTTTCCTGCACCTCAAAGTGGAGATGTGGACCCGTACTGCGCCCACTTGACCCGACCTTCGCAATCTTCTGTCCACGCCGGAGTCTTTGATTTGTTTTGACATAGATTCTGTTCAGGTGAGCGTACAGTGTACGGTAACCCTTTGAATGCCGGACGATAACTACTTCTCCATAACCATTTTGGATGCCGCTAAAAACCACCTTGCCATTACCTGCAACTCGGACCGGTGTCCCACGCGGGGCCGCAATATCAATACCATAATGGCAGTCGCCATGGCGCAGACCAAAGAACGAGGTCATCCGTCCCTGATTGATCGGCCATTCTAGATTGATGCTCTGCGCCTTGCGGCGTGCCCGGGGAAGCCAAATACGCTGTCCAATCGATATCCGATTGGGATTTGAAATACCATTCAGGCAGGCCAGGTATCGATACGAAACACCATGCAAATTAGCGATAACCGACAGTGTCTCACCTGCCCGAACCTTATGGAATGGCATTTCGTTACTTGCACCTGCGCTGCAACTGATCAAGTACATCAGTACAATCATGGTAGCGTAACGAAGTCGGAAGATATTAAAAAGCTGTCTCCCCTCTTTATTACTCACCAAGTCTGCTGCACCCGAGGACTGGGCGCAATTAGAATTCGCTGTGGCACAGGCGACGAAAGTCTGATATGCGTAGTCTGAATTCTTGGCGAACTCATATGGCAAGTTTTTCTTTACCCAAGCGTGGCTGATAAAGAGCATGATCTCCCCTGACGTTAGATAGTGGTCGTCTGTAACGACTTTATTATAAAAGTGGAGCGCATGAATACTACTGTTGGTATTCAACCTAGACCCTGTAAGTGATTGCACTCTGCAAGCGCGATCACTTGCAAGATCCAGGTTCAAATGATATCAAAAATTTATGTATTTTTAATAAACCGGTAAATATTCTACGCAGCAACTGCGCCAACGCTGTACTTAATGGCATAAAAAAGTCGTAACCAGCTGATGATAAACATTTTTTGTTGCAGTAATTCTCATGTCACATAATCGAAAAACTTGCCGCATAATGATAATCAGAATGGTTGTTCAAAACATAATCCTGGTGTGTCGTTGGAAAATAAACAACATGCTCGTCGGTCTGGTGACAAGGGTGATGCAGCATTGGTATCAGCAATTGATCTAGTCAGTCTTGGCTCAGATTTATTCGTAGTATATTGTAGCCGATAGTGATGCTTTCAATCGCGTGTTATTGCATTCGTTAATACAACTGTAATGCTCCACCGAGACTAAATAGGGAGTATGGGGATAGTTTTCGGATTATGTATTTCCATTCCTATTTTTTGCTATCTTCCTTATTTTGTAACAATTACTAGAAGGCAAAATATCATAGAGTCTGTACATTTTAGATACTCCCTTATATAGAGCTAACACCTGCATCAGCAGAGTAGGTGGATAAACGTGGTCTGTCCCCTACTGTCCGTCATGGGTATAATGCCTATGCTGCGCATAGACAAATATCATTCCTGAGGAGAGATGTTATGAAAGCTCGAGCCGCTGTTGCCTGGGAGCCGAACAAACCCCTGTCTATTGAAATGATCGACGTCGAAGGCCCGAACTAAGGCGAGGTCTTGATAAAGGTCGTCGCCTCCGGAGTATGTCATACCGATGCCTTCACCCTATCAGGAGATGATCCAGAGGGTGCATTCCCCTGTGTGTTGGGACATGAAGGAGGCTGTGAAGTCGTGGAATGCGGTCCGGGTGTGAAGGATCTGAGACCAGGTGATCATGTGATTCCTTTATATATCCCTGAATGCGGTGACTGTGAATATTGTCGTTCGCCCAAGACCAATCTATGCCAATCCATCGCCGACACCGTTTGGACGGGATATATGCCGGATGGAACGCGTCGCTTCTCGATGAACGGTAAACCGATTTATCACTACATGGGCTGTTCAACCTTTTCGGAATACACGCTGGTTCCGGAAATTGCATTGGCAAAAATCAATAAGCAGGCACCACTGGAAAAAGTGCGCCTGCTGGGTTGTGGGATTACCACGGGAATCGGCGCGGTAATGAATACGGCCAAGGTAGAGCCTGGCTCCACTGTTGCGGTTTTCGGGCTGGGTGGAATCGGCTTGTCGGTTGTTCAGGGTGCGGTCATGGCGCAGACCGAGCGCATCATTGCCATCGATATCAATGCGGATAAATGGGCCATAGCCAAATCCCTCGGGGCCACGGATTTTATCAATCCCAATGAGCTCGATGTCTCTGCAACCGAAGCCATCGTGGACATGACCGACGGTGGCGTGGATTATTCCTTTAAGTGTATCGGTAATGTTCATACGATGCGCGAGGCGTTGGAGAGTTGTCACAGTGGTTGGGGCGTATCCACTATCATCGGGGTTGCCGGGGCGGGGCAGGAGATCTCTACCCGCCCATTTCAACTGGTCACCGGCCGCAGCTGGAAGGGCACTGCATTTGGTGGTGTCAAGGGGCGTACCGAACTACCGGGTTATGTCGATAGATATATGCAAGGCAAGATCGAGGTGGACCGCATGATTACCCACACCCTGCCTCTGGAGGAGATCAATAAGGCCTTTGATCTCATGCATGAAGGCAAGAGCATCCGTTCAGTAATTATTTTCTGAGGATTCATTGGTGAAACAAATAGAGGCCATAAAAGAGTTTGGCGGTTGGCTGAGGCGTTACCAACACAACGCTATTAGCTGTAACTGCGCAATGACCTTCTCGGTTTACTTGCCGCCACAAGCGCAGACACAGCAAGTGCCGGCGGTGTATTTCCTATCGGGACTGACCTGCACCGATGATAACGTGCGGGTTAAGGCTGGGGCGCAGCGCTATGCCTCGGAACTGGGCCGGGCGTTGGTCATGCCCGATACCAGTCCGCGGGGTAACGACGTAGCGGATGAACCGGATCGATATGACCTCGGCCAAGGCGCTGGTTTCTATGTCAATGCGACGCAGGCCCCTTGGTCTAGGCATTATCAGATGTATGATTATGTAACTAAAGAACTGCCGGCACTGATTGAATCCGAACTGCCGATCATTCCGGGTTTAAAATCCATCACTGGACACTCTATGGGTGGCCATGGCGCCCTTGTTTGCGCCTTGAAAAATCCCGGTGCCTACCGCTCAGTCTCAGCTTTAGCACCCATTTGTCATCCAGTCCAGTGCGGTTGGGGTGAAACTTGTTTCAGCGCCTATCTCGGAAATGATCGCGATGCATGGAAGGATTATGATGCCACCGAGTTGATAAAGGCCGGCGCTCAGCCCATGAATCTACCGATCGATCAAGGTACGGGGGATGAATTTCTCGATGACCAACTCCACCCACAAAATCTGCAAACCGCCGGGAAGGCAAAAGATTTTCCGATCACCCTGCGCATGCAGAGGGACTATGACCATAGCTACCATTTCATCGCGACCTTTATTGGTGAACACCTTGCTTATCATGCACAGGCACTGGAAGTGTGATGGTTAATTCGGTTATGGAGATACTGTAGCGTAAATACGCGAAATCGTACTGTATATGCCCATGACGAATAAGCTGCCCTGAAAAGCAGGGCAGCGCAAATAAACTTAATTGGCGAACTAAGCTAAATTCTGTATGCTGTTGATATACATGTCATGAAGACAATATCCCCATGACGGATGAATTTTCGAGTGCGCAGAATTTGTTGCAAAGCAAAGAATAACACGTAAAAAATTGTTTTTTCTATGGTTTTCATGCTCTAACTCCGGCATACGGCAAGAACGGTGTGCTACGGAACCTGAAAACTCGTTCATCATGAGTATAAACCTCGGCGACGAAGAACCGCGGACCTTACGCATTGCCCACCGAGGAGCCAAGAAAAAGCGAACAGCGTACCGAATCCATGCCAGATAAACCCAAGATCTTAAATTCATCGCTCATTTCCAAGACTCGCATTTTCAGGATTGAAGAACTGGAACTGGAGTTTTCAAACGGGACCAGAGCCCACTATGAGCGTCTCAAGGGCGCCGCCCATGGCGCGGTTATCGTCGTACCCATGCGCGATGACAATACCGTCTTGATGATCAAAGAATATGCTGCCGGGACCCATCGTTATGAACTGGCCCTGCCCAAGGGACGTATCGAAAAGCAGGAGGACCTGCTCAATGCAGCTAACCGGGAGCTGATGGAAGAGATTGGCTATGGCGCCAAATGCCTGACCCATCTTTGCTCATTGAGCATCGCCCCCGGATATATCGATAGCTGCACCGACGTCGTGTTGGCGCAGGATCTGTATCCCCGCCGCCTCGAAGGGGATGAACCCGAAGAGATCGAAGTCGTACCCTGGCGGCTTGACCGACTACACCAGCTGCTGGACCGGGACGACTTCTCAGAGGCCCGCAGCATCGCCGCAATGTATATTGCCCGTGACCTACTCGCCAAACATTAGAGACTCTTGATGCAGGACAGCTACAATCATACAGAATGCATGAAATTGATCGAATCCGTGCACCAGCTAGCTATCAAGGCTGGGGAGAAGATCCTGGAGATCTATGAAAAAGGCTTCGATGTAACTCAAAAGCCGGATCATTCCCCGGTTACCACGGCCGATCTAGCATCTCATAAAGTAATAAAGGATGGTCTCGCCAGACTTACGCCACAGCTGCCCCTGATCTCCGAAGAGGATGAACGCCAGCCCTTTGAGACCCGCCGCAAATGGCCAAGTTATTGGCTGGTGGACCCGCTGGACGGTACCCGTGAGTTCATTAAGCGCAATGATGAATTTTGCATCAATATCGCCCTGATCCATCATCATGAACCCCTTCTTGGGCTTGTCTACTCCCCAGTCTTACAGCTGAGTTACTACGCCTGCAGGGGCAAGGGTGCCTACCGACAAACGGCAACCAGCATTAAGGAAATCGTTAAAACAAGGAAGACAGCTGCACAATGCCCCACGGTGGTAGGCAGTCGTTCACATGCCGGCAGCCCGTTTCTAGCATTTCTCGACAGAATCGGAACTCACGAATATGCATGCAAAGGCAGTGCCCTCAAGTCCTGCATGGTTGCGGAGGGTAACGCGGACATCTATCCCCGCTTCGGTCCAACCTCCGAGTGGGATACGGCAGCCGCCCAATGCATCGTGGAAGAGGCCGGCGGGCGCCTGACCGATATGCAGATGCAAGCCTTGCGCTACAATGAAAAAGCCTCCCTGGAAAACCCGCCCTTTGTAGCCTTTGGCGATCATGATTTTAACTGGTCGGCCTACCTCTAGAGCTCTAGCCTTGACCACGCTGCTCAAACTGCTATCAAGATTACCTATGTCAGGGTTGTATACACTGGCCCCTGTTTTCTATTTTTTGCTGTATTACATCATTGGATACCGAAAAGAAGTCGTCTTCGGAAACCTTCAAAACGCCTTTCCCGATAAATCCCCACCAGCAATCAAAATGATTGCCAAGCGCTTTTATCGCAATTATTCAGAGGTTCTGGTGGAGATGATCAAGAGTATCTCTATCGACAAAGAGGTGCTGGCAAGGCAGGTGCGGTTCGACAACGCACATATCCTGGAGGGATTTCTAGAACGCAATCAGTCCGTGATCGTGATGTTGGCCCACCATTGCAACATCGACTGGCTATTACTGGCCTGCGACATCAAACTGAACCACCCGATGGATGCGGTGTATAAGCCATTGCACGATAAATCGATGGACCAGCTGATGCTCGAAACTCGGTCACGATTCGGAGCAAAACCGATTCCCGCCAGGAATACCATTATGGAAATCATGCGGCGCAAGAACGAAACTCGATGCTTTGCGATCGTTCCGGACCAGACGCCACGCAACGAAGATGAAAAATTCTGGACCCGATTTTTGAATCAGGATACCGCTTTTTTTCTAGGAGTGGAGAAAATCGCTCGTATGACTCGGTATCCGGTGCTGTTCATGGAGGTCAAACGAAGCCGACGTGGACACTATAATGCCCATTTCCAGGTTCTCGCGACCCCACCCTATTCGGGAGACGAAAATAACATCACGCAGCGCTATGCCCGCGCCGTCGAGGCCCAGATCCTCGAAGCCCCTGCCGATTGGCTGTGGTCGCACCGGCGCTGGAAACACAAGAAACCCCTGTACGCCTGATGGCATCATCCGCTCCGGGAGTAGAATAGTCTAAGTCGTCCTGCGCTCCAGATGTCCCGCCAATTCCCCGATTGTTGGGTGCTCGAATAGATCGGAAATATCCACCTTCCCGGGGAATATCTGCTCTATCGCCTCATGGATCTCGACCAAGGCCAGCGAACTGGCACCGATCTCAAATAGATTATCCTGCAAACCAACTCGCTTGCTCGGAATGACCGTATCGCAAATCTGTTGCAAGGTATGTTCTATTTTTGTGCGAGCCACGGAGCCCTCATCCCCGCGGACACTCTGTAAATTCTGTAACTCCTCAATAATTAACGCATAGTCCCCCTGTCGGTATTGTTCCTCCAATATGTGTCTCTGTACTTTCCCGCTGGTGGTTTTAGGGATGCGCTTGACGGGGATGACATGGGTAATCTCCAATCCCGCCCGCTCGTTCACCAACCGCCGGACCTCAGTGGCAATCTGTTGAAAGTTTTCCATAGCCCCCCTGAACAGTATGAACACCAACAAGTCGTCTACGTCGGCGCCTTCGATCCGAGTCCCGGCGACCACCACCTTACCGAGCTCCAGGGCACCGGCCTGTTGGGCTATGGATTCCAGATCATGCGGGAAATAGTTCTGACCATTAACAAAAATAATGTCCTTAGCCCGCCCGGTGATAACCAATTCGCCACCACTCATAAAACCAAGATCACCCGTATCCAACCAACCATCATGATCGAATGCCATATGGTTAGCCTGCTCATTGTTCAGATAGCCACCGGTAACATTATCACCCTTGATATAGATATGCCCTACCCTATCTTCAGCAAGCATCATGGACAAATCGTTTACCACTTTGACCCGGCAATCACGTACAGGGCTCCCAACATTGACAAAGCTCACGGCCCGGCGGTCGTTTGACTTCAAATATCTCACTTTCTCACCAACTTTAAGCACATTGCGATCCAGATACAGGGTCTTGAACATCTTTCCAGGCTCAGGGAAAGACACGGCGAGGCTCGCCTCAGCCAGACCGTAGACGGTAAACATCGCTGTTTTTCTAAGTCCGAAGGGACCCAAACGATCTAAAAATTGGTCACAAAGTCGAGCGGAGATGGGCTCGGCCCCATTGAAGATCAAGCGCACATGCGATAGATCAATGCCCTGTAGCTTGGTCTCATTAAAGACCTTCAACACATGTTTATAACCAAAATTTGGGGAACAGGTAATATTGGCCTTTTTTTCTCCAATTTTCTGTAACCACATCATTGGCCTGCGAACGAACAATTCTGTAGGCATGAGATGGTGATCGATACCACATACCAGCATGTTCAAGTGAAAACCAATCAGCCCCATATCATGGGTTAGCGGCATCCAGCTCAGGCTCACGTCCTGGTCGCTGAATTGCGCCCCTACGATAATGGCATTGATATTAGTAAGAACGTTGTGGTGGGTAAGGACTACTCCCTTCGGCTCACTGGTAGAACCCGATGAAAATTGGATGAATGCCGTATCTCCAGCCGCTACCGTATGGGGTCTACCGGCAGTAGAAATATCGTGGATGTGCTCCACCAGCAGGGTGTGCTGCTGCACCCTTTCCAACAACCTGCTCAAACCACTGGTTTGGGCAAAGGCCTCCAACCGGGTAAGGCTTCTGCTGTCGGTGTAGAGATAGGGACGAGACAAGCTTTGGAAAATCCTGAACAACTTGTGGCGGTGCTCATCACTGATCCCCACCGCCACCGGAACCGGGACGATTCCGCCTAGCAGACTGGCCCAAAAGACATCGATAAACTGCTCATTATTATTTAGAAAAATGATCAGTTCATCCCCCGAGCGTAAACCCTTCTTCTGCAACAGATACAATATGCCCAGCGCCCGTTCATATAGCGCGGTAAATGAAACCTCGCGCTCCCTGGCCTTTCCCTCGATATAAGTGATACTTCTTTCCATGGAAGCATTGTGCTCCAGGGCCTCTACTAGAGTGGTAAATTTAATCATTCTTAGTGTCAATTCGTATCCTTGCTTAGGAACCGCTCAGAATGTAGTTTAATCTGTGCAATTATAAATAAGTCGAAAGTGTAAAACAGAATGATCGGTCCCCATAGCACACCTCCTCTGCCGGAAAACTTTTTGTTAAATAGTTCTCATCACTGGTCGATAAAAATATATGGTAGCCATCGATATATACCCCAGCATTAGAAAAGGAAAGCTCGATCGTGGAAGGATTCCCCCCCACCGCACAGGAAAACCGCAGCTATTTTGTCATGAACAAGGCCAATGATGCCTGGATCAGGGTAAGCAAGGAATTCAAGCAAAGGCATGAGGCCGAAGTGGCATGGCAAGAATTGCGCCTAGCCTACCCGTTTGCTCGTATCGGCGGCAATAAGGGTAGGTAATACCCGGGACGGATGGGTTTTCGGAAGCGCAGCGAACGTCAGGTTTTTCGCAGAGCAAGGCGGAATACGTAAGGCATAGTTTTTTCTATGATTTTCGTGTTCTAACGCGGCTATGTGGCAAAGGCGGCGTACGGTGGACCCTGAAAACTCATTCATCATGGGTATATATACCCATCGCCGCAAGATAGTTGTACTGGAAGATTTATATCCTCAAGCCGATCTGGTAACCTTTCCCGCCTCTATTAGGATTTTAAGATACTTAGTTAGAAACCACTACTATCGAGTGTCCGTAGCCGTGAACCGCTATTCGATATACATCCATAACATCGAACCCAAAGGCTTTTATAGCCCTGCGATCGATGGTCTGAGTAACCACGATGCGGTCAAAATTCAAAATTATGAGTAAAGAATATACCAGCAAACTGCTATTAAATTTTGGCGCGGATGGTAATACGCTGATCCCCGTGGTAACACAGGATTTTCATACCAAAGAGGTACTCATCCTTGCCTTTGCCAATAAAGAGGCCTTTGAGGAAACCCGTAGCAGCGCCTATGCAACCTATTATTCAAGGAGCAGGAAAGAGCTGTGGAAAAAAGGCCTGACCTCTGGAGATATGTTAAAGGTCGAGGAAATACGCATCAATTGCGAACAGAATTCTCTACTTTACTTAGTCACTCCCATGGGGAAAGGCGCCTGCCATGCCAAGCAACAAAACGGTATGCCCTATAAATCATGCTATTACCGTAAGATTGGTGATGACGACACACTCAATATAGTAGGGGACTAAAATAGGTCATGGATAACAAGTATTTAAAAATCGGATTACCCGCCGGCTCATTGGCGAACCCTAAACGAGGCGGAAACCTTTTGACCCTGCTGGAAAATTCGGGTTTCAAAACCTCCGGATACGAATCAGGCGGACCAAGCACATTCAAAACCTTTAATTATCTGTTCGGGTGGGATGGCAGACCACAAGAATTCGGATCTCAGCTCGGTATTGGCGAGCTCGATGTCGCCATCGCCGGTGATGACTGGATTAAAGAACGCGTCGTTGAACTCAAGCTTGAATACGGTACAGAGATACAGCTTGACAAGGTCCTGTCCTTAAAGCGTGGTGACGTGCGCATTGTCGGGATCATCGATCAAAAAAGTGAATTCAATGACATTGAAGGATTTCTAATCGACTTTTATTCGAAACATTCATTGCTCACCATTGTCTCTGAAATGCCCTATCTGGCACTGGATTGGATACAGAAGAAACTCGAAAAATTAGGTATTGCAGAAAGGTTTTCCAATTTTTCAGTTCAAAAATACAAAACCCCGGCCAAGATAGACCAAGGCATATTGATCTATGAAACCTGGGGAAAAACGGAAGCCAAGGTGAAAAACTGCGGAGCCAATTTAGGGATGGAAATCACTCAGTCGGGCAGCGCACTACGAAATTACGGATTAAAAATAATCGATACCGTCATGCTGTCGGAGACGGGGATATGGGTCAATTCAGAAGCCAAAATGGATACGGAGAAAAGTGCCCTGCTGCGTATGCTGGTATTAAATCTATATGGCTCGGTAAATGCCGAAAATAAGGTGATGATACTCTTCAACGTGCCAAATTCCCTGACTGAAGCGATCGAAAGGTATCTAGCCGAGAATAATCTTTTTGCCGATGAACCTACGATTAACAGCGGCAAGGATTTTACTGAATACAGTATTCAAGTTGATATTTCTGATCAAAAAAACCCTCTTGCAAAAATCAGATACGATTTGGCCATGTTAAAAGCCAAAAACATCGACACCCTACCCATTCAATCCTCTATCCCTGGGATAGATGTTCTGAGGGGGATTTGATATACCCATTCGCCATGGGTATAAAGGCTCGATTGAAAAAGGTACGAGAAAGGTGAGAAAGGAAAGGTGAGAAAGGTG
>JAAEPA010000149.1 GCA_024222475.1 Gammaproteobacteria bacterium
ATATCGCTGTCCGTCACAGGCGCAACACTCGATACGGGTGGGTGGTTAGCCCTTACGAGAGATCCTCCTGATCCCTCCCCGACCGGGACTTGCACCCGGCAAGAAACACCAAGCTTTGCTTGGCGCACTAAAGATAAAGCTCATATTCTGATCGGTCCCCATTTTTGTAATAGATTTCTTCTCTTGAACTGCCTAGTGCGGACCGCATGCTAAGTGGTGTGGGGACTGGGGGATTAAAATCCCCTTCCTATCCTTCTTAGGCAAAATATGCTGGCATATTAATAAATAAATCACCAACCATTTTTGATAGCTCTACTCCGACGAGTCTATCGCCCACCATACACTTTTAGTGCCCCTCTTCCATCTTATACTTGATAGAATTTGATACACCGTCAGCAAATTCTGCAATATTTTCATATTTCATTGTTTTAGCAAAAGCTATTAGGCCAGCAACGTATTTGTTCATTTCAGCAATCTCCTCATGGCTGCGGCCACAACCTTCGCAATGAGTGCCTTCTTCTGTGCATTTTCCTATGCAGGGACTAAATTTCATTAATATATCCTCATGTGAATCGATAGTAACGAATGCCGGGCTGCTTAACTATTAATGAACCCCACATGTGTCCGATAATCCTGCTGGTGCCGTGTCGTGTATCCAGGTTTGCATCTGTGTAACCCTTTGAATGAACATGGCTGTATCCAAAAATAAGGGACGTATATTGCATGGAGGAAAGTGGACATATAGCCGTGTCAAAACAACCTATACTGCTAGAGAAAGTGCACACTATCCACAGCCGGGATCTCGAACAAGGGTTGGGCCAAGTATACATGCAGTGCGCGTTGACACGGAAGCACCCTAAAGCAGCCGTTCGGCTGGGGGGTGCTGATCGTCAGTAGTGGGTCGAATCCGGACCACCAGCAGTCAACGTGTGACTGAAGCGCCGTAACCGGCAGCGAGAACATGGGGAACATGGGGAACATGGGGAACATGGGGAACATGGGGAACATGGGGAACATGGGGAACATGGGTGTCAGGCCTTGCAATCAAGCATTTATGAATTCACGAGAGGGCGATATGTGATTGCAAGACCTGACACCCATGTTTTTTTGAGTAGATCTTGAGGTAGACACCCATGTTTTTGATGATCGCGTAATGAGCAGCTCACTGCGCTGTCGACTACTCCGTTCGATTTCGAAACATAGCGGGTTCGATGTGAAAGCGATTGAGCAGCTTGTAAAAATCCGTGCGGTTACGTTGCGCTAGACGCGCGGCCTGACTGACATTACCCTCGGTAATTTGCAGTAGCTTGACAAGATACTCGCGTTCGAATCGTTTCTGAGCCTCGGCCAGCGAAAGAATACTCTCGCTCTTGCCTCGCAGCGCCTTCTGTACCAACTTAGCGGAGATCAGAGAACTGGTAGAAAGGGCTACCGCCTGCTCTACAACATTTTGCAACTGTCTTACATTCCCCGGCCAGGAAGCAGCGACCAACAATTCCATGGCCTCTTGTGAAAATCCTTTGATGTTTCTATTGGTCCTTTTCTTCACCCCCGCCAGAAAATTATTAGTGAGCAATGGAATATCCTCCCGGCGTTTAGCCAAAGGGGGTATTTCCAAGGTAACCACATTGAGTCGATAATAGAGATCCTCACGGACCGTCCCCGCCGCCACAGCGGCTTCCATGTCGACATGCGTTGCGGAAATAATCCTGACATCAACGGACTGCGACTTAGTTGACCCCACCGGACGCACCTCCTTATCCTCCAAAACCCTAAGCAGCTTAGCCTGAAACAGCAATGGCATATTCCCTATTTCGTCGAGAAACAGGGTGCCGCCCTCCGCGGCGTGAAACAATCCCTGGTGACGAGACGTTGCCCCGGTAAACGAACCCTTGCGGTGACCAAACAGCTCTGATTCCAACAATGCCTCCGGTACTGCTGCGCAATTGAGCGCGACAAAGGGCCTATCCCGACGGGAACTCAGCTTATGGATCGCCCTGGCAAGGAGCTCCTTACCCGTGCCGCTCTGACTCTGAATAAGGATACTGACATCAGTGTCTGCCACCAGTTTGGCTTGGCGCAGCAACTCATCCATAATTTGACTGCGACTGATAATATCGCCACGCCATTGTTCCTTCTTCTGAGGCGTTTGAGGAAAGGTTGTTTTGCCGCTCAAGCGCAAGGCATCTTTAACATTTTCCAGTAATATTTTACTGTCGAAGGGCTTGGTGAGATAACTGAAAACCCCCTGGCGAGTGGCCTGTACGGCATCCGGAATAGTGCCATGGGCAGTGAGGATGATCACTGGCAGTGTAGGAAAACGCTCATGGATAAACTCAAAAAGCGCCATCCCATCCATGCCCTCCATACGTAAATCGGTAATCACCACCTGCGGCTGAAATATCGGTAGGCGAACCAAAGCCTTGGCTGCACTTTCCACTTCATCCACCACGAAACCACCGGATTTGAGGCGAATCGAAAGCAACCTTAATAGGCCTGGATCATCATCCACCAAAAGTATTTTGGCCCTTTCCGTTGCTGCCATCATGTCACTCCGATAAAGGGAGCCGTTCGGATCGCTCCCGTTCGATTAGATTTTCTTCGATATCCTTCAACTGCTCCAGCTGATTTTCCAATTTTTCCCTGAGTGCGCGCTCCTCATGCAACTCATTCACCACCACGTTAAAGTCTTGGACGCGTCTTCGAAGTTTATCCGCTTCATCCTCATAGCGCTCTCTTTCCTTTAGCAAATTATCTATAAACGATGCTAGCGCCCGATCATCTTCAGCTACCGTCTCATCGTTGCTAAGTATGCCTTTCACCAGGATCTTGGCACGACGATCATCCCTAAAGGGCCTATCTTGAAGACTCAACAACAGCGCCAGCATCAACCGATTTCGCAAGGTCTCATGTGCTGCATACGTCCCCTCTACATGCTCGTATTCGCCTTGCATCGCTTTGCCCGAGTGCTGCAACAACCAGCGATAATAACTCAACATACTAAACGAACCGTCCTCGCGGCCGGCTCTATCCGAATACACAATCTCCACCGGAGGAGGCGGAAGCCGCGGATCAGGCGTATACATTTTACATTTCGCCAACAAGGTACAGACCCCAAACCCCAGCAGGACAGAGAGCATTGCCACATAAACTCTATTGCTCATGCCTTCACTTCTTTTTCGGTTCAAGGGGTAAATAAATGCGCATATGGGTACCCTTCGCTCGATCTAAGATCTTAATCTCGCCATGGTGGGCCTTTACGTATTGTCTCACGATAGCCAACCCTAGGCCGGTACCCTGAACATGGCTCTTCTGTGAAACGCGGCCCTGATAGAATGCCTCGAAAACCCGGTCACGCTCTCCCGCATCAATCCCCGGCCCCTGGTCTTCGATATCCAGTAGCGCGACATTCTTATCGCAGGCTACGCCTATACATATCTCAGCATTCGCAGGGGAGAATTTGACCGCATTGGAAACCAGATTATCGACAATTATCTTGACCTTTTCCCGGTCCGCCACCAGTTCAACCTCGGCTAGCTCTTCGTCAATATGCAAATTCTTGGAACGAATCGTCAAGCGATGATCAACAATCACTGCACTGACTATTTTATCCAACCATAACCTTTCAAGACACAGTCGTGAGGACTGAGACAAGGCCACATTAAACTCAAGCAGATCCTCAATGCGTTTTTGTAATTGCAAGCTGTTATCGCGCAATATCGCGGAAACCTCAAGCTGTTCTGCGTTAAGCGGTCCCACGACCCCATCATTGAGCAATTCCACGCCTTCACGGATTGCGCTCAAGGGCGTCTTCAGCTCATGGGATATCCCCCTCAGAAAAGACTTCTTCTGCTCCTCCAACTCATTGAGACGCGTTCTCAACCAATCGAGCCTTATACTAAGTTCTCGAAGGTCCTGAGGACCCCGAACGATAGCAATAGGATTGGAAAACTCTCCCGACCCCAGCCGCCTGATCTCCTGATCGATGCGTCGCAGAGGACGGGTAATCAATACGGTAAAAGTCAGCGCCAACACCACTGTAGCGGGAATAAGCGCTATGGCGATGAAGGCCAATACCTGCTTCGCTTGTTTAGCCTGACGACGCATTTCATCGGCATCTTGAGCGATAGACTGACTAATTTCGAAGGATAAGGATCGCGCCGGTTCAACCACCGGAGGAAATTCAGCAAGACCTGAGACCTCCACGTCATCACTCAGCGTAATCTCTTCAAGGGTGGCGTACAAATCCTGTTCCAGGCCGATTAAATGATTCAGGCGTTGGCGCTGCGAGTCATCAAGATCCAATGCATCGAGTATCGCAATTGCCTGCTTGAACTCAGCCCGCCTATTGACATAGTGAAGATAGAAACTCTGATCACCTAAAATGCGGAACTGATGCGCACTGCGTTCCATTGCCGATACCTGCTCCACGATGATTCTACCGGCACTTACCGCCTGGGCGGTATCTAAAACGACCCTCCTACCCTTGCCCGCCAGACCGTCCACCTGATGCACGGCAAACATCAGCGCCACGATCAACGGTAGAGAGACGACTAAAAAACCGATCAGGGTGAGTTGGAGGATGGATGTAGGCCATTGAATCTTCAATACGTAAAACGTCTCGGTGGGGATGTTCTGATACTTGCACGGTGGGATTGCGAAGTACGGCAAACCACTATCAAGCCTACATGGATGTCGCCGAAAAAGAAACAGCGCTCAAAGACACTGCTTCCTGTTGAACGGGTTTACACGGACGTGAAAACCCTGAGTCTGTTAGTGGTCTACCAACATAGGAGGCTATCGGAGCGAGAGAGCGAAGACGATCAAGCCGCACCCCCCTTACATCGGCTCAACAGCAGATTGGGCGGGTC
Source organism: Gammaproteobacteria bacterium (assembly GCA_024222475.1). GTDB lineage: Bacteria > Pseudomonadota > Gammaproteobacteria > JAAEPA01 > JAAEPA01 > JAAEPA01. Next base: position 4,872 of record JAAEPA010000149.1, read on the forward strand.
TAAAGAGAAAACAAAGGGAGCCACCTTCTTCAATGCACTGAGTCCGAGTATCGGTCGGGTATTATCAGGAAATACCGCAACCTCGACACCTCGGATCATGCACTTTCCACCTAGATTTATTCCCGCAATCAGATATACGGGGACCACCCTGAGGCTGCCATCGGCCATGATGCCATTGAGTTCCCTAAGATACGTGGCAGCCCCTTTGCCCCTCAACACATCCAGGGTATCTTCGCCTATCGCGCTGTATCCGGAACCTGTATCCACCAGCAATTTCATCTCTCCATAACCTTCGATCTTGCCTTGAATATAATAGGTCGCCGTGCCCGCACTGTGCATCGGTATCCGAGTTACCGGTGGAGCGGCTAAAGCAAAGGTAGACACCAACAAGATCAACACCGCCCTCATTGCAAATCCCTTCATCCAGTTCTCCCTAGGCATCGAGGTAAAACATTCCTCACGAACAGGTAGATATCGTCCAATCATAGAGAGTAGATCGGCGGCTATTGAACTGGGTCAAGGAATGCGAGACCGGTGGTTTGAAACCGTCGACTCAATGGAAAACCATGAAATTTCCATTCGGTTGACAAAAAATGCGAATCTCTCAGGCACTCCCTCCATCCGACATGGAGATATCATTTCAAGCGCAGGGCATTACCCACCACCAGAAGAGAACTCAAAGACATCCCTATGGCAGCCCCCCACGGAGGAATAAAACCTAATGCGGCCAAAGGGACGGCGGCAAGATTATAGGCCGCCGCCCAAGCCAGATTCTGCAAGATTATGCGGCGCGTCTTAGCTGCCAATTGTCGGACCTCCGCAAGCCTCTGTAAGGTAGCGCCAAGGATCACGAAGTCACTGCTAACCTGAGCAACATTGGCGGCCTCGGAAAACGACAGGGATACATCAGCGGCCGCCAGGGTTGGGGCATCATTAATCCCATCGCCAACCATGATCACACGTCGACCTGCGGCACTGGTTCAGTCTGATTTCCATATTAAGAGATTGATTAGTCTATACTATATTGCTTGAGGCAATGAGATGAACCGGGCGTATGGGGGGGTTGATATGGTGCTGAACCAAGTATGTTGTCCTTATTGTCATTCGGAGAAGTGCGAGGTTTACCAGAGCTATGAAACGCTCAATGGTGGAAGCCGGAAACTGTATCAATGTTCAATTTGTCAGCGGGTGTTTTCAGAAACTAAGGG
>JAAEPA010000150.1 GCA_024222475.1 Gammaproteobacteria bacterium
CAATTCCAGAAGGCCGACCTTGGCCCGGATAATCTTTTGATCGTTCGTCATCTCATGGTTCCTCGCTCGCTCGTTCGAAAACTCGCTCGGAACCGGCAATCCCAAAAAGTCCTTAATGTCAGATTAAATCGTAGCTATTCCGAATCAGTCAATGCAACTGAATCGCAATCAAAACCGCCACTCAAGCTCTTTAAGTCCGACAGGCTGCTAGGCGGGCAATCATTGTCGTAGATGTCGAGACGGACGGTAGCGTTGTAGGGATCATGGACCACATCCCCGCCCTCCCCAATGTATTCAACGAACCCGGTTACCTCCAGCAGCGCAAACTCGTTTAAGTCGATCTCCCCATCATCAATTCTGTAAACGTCGACCTGTCCAGTTTCTTCGTCAAATTCATAATAATAGTCAGTTCCAATTAAGGCATCTCCATCAATCTGTGTGGCAGTGATATCCCAGTCTGTAACTAGGGCCTGTTGACATTCACCTTAGTGCCATGTGTGAGGCAGCCAGATGGATCATGGCTATGAAGCTGACATCGGTTTTCTCGTAACGGGTGGCAATGCGCCGAAACTGTTTGAGATTGCA
>JAAEPA010000151.1 GCA_024222475.1 Gammaproteobacteria bacterium
AATCAACGCCGACGCTGCTCCTCCCACCATGGGTGCCGCAATGCGTTTCATCACATCAGCACCAGTACCATCGCTCATCAAGACGGGGACCAATGACAGTGACAAGGTCAGACCGGTCATCAGCATGGGCCTGATACGTTGAGCGGCTCCTCGTGCCACTTCCTCGTAGAACTGGGCTCGACTCATGTCAGGCGTGCGTACTTGGGCTTCACTGAGTGCTTGATCCAGGTAGTGCAGCATGAGCAAGCCGAGTTCAGCCGCCAACCCGGCCATCGCGATCATACCTACCCACACAGCAACACTGAGTTTGTAATCCAGGGCATACAGAAGCCAGACCGACCCCATCAAGGCGAAGGGCATGGCGCTCAACACAAATAAGGTATCGCTAAAACGCCCCCGATGCAGGTAAAGCAACAAGAACACGGCCAGCAATGTGGCCGGGATTACCCATTGTAGTTTGGCTTTGGCACGCTCGAAATACTGGAACTGTCCTGCCCAAGCTAAACGGTAACCTGCGGGTATGGAGACCTGTTCATTCACCACCTGTTTGGCGCGGGAAACATAGTCGGTCACTCCCAGGTCGCCTTTGATATCGACAAACACAAACCCCACCATTTGGCCGTCTTCATTGCGGATCATCGGCGCACCGGTGCGAAATTTGATGTCCGCTACCTCGGTGATCGGCACCTGGGTACCGGTGCGAGTGGGCACCAGTACTTTTTCAAACGTGTCGATTGAATCGCGATAATCTCGCGCGTACCGTACCATGACATGATAACGTTCACGCCCTTCCACCGTTTGTGTAGCAGGCAGACCACCGACAGCCGCCATCAGTACATCCTCGACATCTTGCACATTCAGCCCATAACGAGCAGCTGCATCACGGTCGATATCGAAATCAAGAAAATACCCCCCAGTCAACCGCTCGGCGAACGCACTTCGCGTGTTGGGCGCAGTGCGTGGGTCATCCTGCAGCGCGCGCTCAATGGCGACGGCGGTGTTTTCTATTTGACTGAGGTCATCGCCGAACACTTTGATTCCCAAGGTACTGCGAATGCCGGTAGCCAGCATTTCTGTACGGGTTTGAATCGGCATCCACCAAACATTGGGCATGCCGGGATAACGTAACTTCTCATCCATCTCGGCAATCAAGTCATTCCAGGTCAAACCCTCGCGCCATTCCTCCTTGGGCTTGAGCGTAATGACAGTTTCAACCATGGACAATGGCGCGGGATCAGTGGCACTGGTGGATCGGCCTATCTTACCAAATACTTGCTCGACTTCTGGAAAGGCTTTGAGCTGTTTGTCCATACTCTGCAACACTTTACCGGCCTCTGTGATGGACATGCCTGGCAAGGCGGTCGGCATATAAAGAATGCTGCCTTCGTTAAGCGGCGGCATAAATTCATTACCCAAATGCTTCACCATAGGCCAGGTCAATACCAGTGACAGTACGGTGACGGTGACTACCGGCCAGCGGAAACGAATACAAAAGCGAATCATCGGTAGGAATAGTGCCAGCAAAAGCCGGTTTATAGGGTTGCGTTCCGAATGGATTTTGCCTCGCACTAACAACACGGCCAAGGCTGGGATTAAGGTGATAGAAAGGATGGCAGCAAACGCCATGCTGTAAGTTTTAGTAAAAGCCAACGGTTTAAACAGACGACCTTCGGTGGCTTCCAACGAAAACACCGGGATAAAGGAAATGGTGATGATCACCAAAGAGAAAAAGATACTCGGCCCAACATCCTGCATAGCACTAATAATAAGTGATTTACGATCGGCGTCGCTATGCGTAAGACTTAATTTTTTGTGTATGTTATCCGTCATCACCACAGCAGCATCCACCATGGTGCCAATCGCTACCGCAATGCCACCCAAAGACATAATGTTGGCAGTGAGCCCTTGCCCCGCCATCGGGATAAAGGCCAGCAAAATGGCGATGGGTAAGGTAATACAAGCGACGAGCGCTGAACGCAGGTGTAGTAAAAAGGCGACGATTATCAAAGATACGACAATCATCTCTTCAATTAAGGTATTTTTAAGTGTGGTGATCGCCCGCAAAATTAAATCGGAACGGTCATAGGTGATAACCACTTCAACACCATCGGGTAGGCCAGATTGCACTTCCTTTAACCGTTGTTTAACACGCTCGATGACATTCAATGCATTCTCACCATAACGCATCACCACGATACCACCCACGGTCTGACCTTCTCCATCTAGCTCTGCCAGCCCGCGTTGCATGGCTGGACCCAGGGAGATATCCGCCACCTGAGATAGCAGGATCGGTACATGGTTTTTATCCACGCCGATTACCACTTTAGTCAGGTCTTCCTTGGATTTCAGATACCCGCGGCCACGCACAAAATGTTCATGGCCAGCGATTTCCAGCACCCGTCCACCGACATCATTATTGGATCGCCGGATCGACTCTATTACCTTGGGCATAGGAATACTAAAACTGGCTAGCCGATCGGGATCGATCTGCACCTGATATTCTTTGACGAATCCGCCAACTGACGCAACCTCTGCCACGCCATCAATTGCCGTCAGCCAGTACCGTAATTTAAAATCTTGTATCGCACGCAATTCAGCGAGATCGTGTTGACCCGTTTTATCAACCAACGCGTATTGAAATACCCAGCCCACACCGGTGGCATCAGGCCCCAGTGTGGGTTGAACACCACTCGGCAGTTGACTGGCCACCGTATTCAAGTACTCCAGTACCCGCGAGCGTGCCCAATAAATATCAGTGCCATCCTCAAAAATGACATAGACAAAACTGGCGCCCAAAAAGCTTTGCCCACGAACAAAGCGCACATTGGGTACCGACAGTAATGCGGTGGTCAGCGGATAAGTAATTTGGTCTTCTACCAGGTCAGGGCTGCGTCCCGACCACTGGGTGTAAACGATCACTTGTGCATCCGACAAATCCGGGATAGCGTCCAGTGGCGCTTGAAACAGACTTCGATAACCCCATGCCGCCATAATCAACACCAGCAAGATGGTGAGGCCCGATTTATCGGCACAAATGCCAATCAGCTTAGCCACCCAACCGTGTTTGTTCTCAGAGTTACTTACCATTGGTCAACCCCCGACTTTAGCTTGCTTTCCGCCGCAATCAGGAAATTGCCCGAAGTAACAATGACATCACCCTCATCCAAACCTTCACGAACCACTACCCTCAGACCATCGCTGTAACCCGTTCTGATGGTTTTGGGTTTTAGGCGGCCATCGCCCAAGTCGAGGAAGACGATGCGTTTTTTACCAGATACCATCACGGCATCTTCAGGGATTAACAACATGTCGCCAAAGTCTGATTTCAAAGTCACCGTAGCAAAAAGCCCAGGTTTGAGACGACCGTTGCTGTTCTCAACCCGCAGTCTTACGCGGGCAGTTCTGGTATTGGTATTCAGGAAAGGATCAATTTGCATTACCTGGGCTGAAAAATCTCTACCGACGGCGTTGGGTAATCGGACACTGGCCGTCATGCCAGGCTCTATCAAATGTAAATCTTGTTCGTAAGCAAACGTTTCTATCCACACCGTCGAAAGGTCGGCGATCCGCAACAGCCGTTGACCTTTTTTAAATGCAGAGCCGCTAACAATACGTTTCTCAATCACAACACCATCGCTGGGTGCAAAAATCGGTACATAGTCCTGTGCCGTTCCTTGTTTCTCTAACCAAGCGATTTGAGCCGAACTCAGCCCCCAGATTTTTAGGCGTTTACGACTGGCAGTAAGCAACGCATGTCGCGGTGATCCCTTGCCACTGCGTTTGAACGTTTCGACGTATTCTTCCTGTAACAAGAGCAGCTCCGGGCTGTACACAGAAAATAAAATCTTGTCACGCTGGATGGGCTTGCCCTCATAATCAGCCTCCAAGTCACCGATCCATCCATCAAACCGCAAGCTAATGTCGGTTAGGCGAGTCTCGTCAAAGGTAACTTCCCCTTGCAGACGTATAGGTACCTCGAAGTGGTCTCTAACCACCTTGCCAGTTTTCACACCGATGATCTGGCGACGCCCTTCCTCAATCGTGATACTGCCACTTTGCAGCTCCTCATGGGTAACCGGCACCAGATCCATAGCACAAATCGGGCAAGTACCCGGCACAGCAGATTTAACCGATGGGTGCATAGAGCAAGTGTGGTAGGCCACATCCCCGGCGGGTGTGGCCGTTGCCAGTCTTATGCCCTTTCTGCCCGTCGCCATATCAAATGCCAGATCCACATGATGCGCTTCGTCTGTGGCGATATCCACAGCCAACGGCCACCCTCCCGCCATGGGTAATTCAAAATCACCTTGATACACACCGGCAGCTGTTTCCTTAATGTCGGCTTGGGCGTACATCGCGGGCATGCTGCCCATGGCAGACATTTCGCCGACGGCACGAACATCTGCGCCCGCAATGGGCTGCCCATCCTGATCACGAACCATAATGAGAATATTGTTTTTACCCACCTGCGGTATTTCCGGTTGCACTGATACGGCAACTTGGAACGGGCCGGCAGCTACGAAATCACTGTTATCGACGTTAGTGCCATCATCCTGTAAACGAGACGCTAGCGAAGACCAGTCTTGTTGAGCCACCCAAACTGCAGAGCCTGTAGCAACCGCTATCAGTGTCAAGCCAATCAAATATTCTTTACGTAATCTATTCTTGAATTTATTATTCATGGTCGCCGTTGCTGGGTATAAAAGGCGCCCCGGACATGCTGCGCATTGTTCGCCATGACCAGGCACTGCCGCTCTACAATGGTGCCCATCAGGCACGTTTTTTGCCGATCAAACAGTGCTTGCTACAACTCCTCGGACTTCATGTTGAAGGTGATTTTGCCGGTGGCGTCTCGGTGCATGACCGTATCACGCGGGCCTGCTAAGTGAGTCGTGACATTGTTCAGCAACAGCAGAAATCCGCTATAAAATCTGTCATACTATCAATTCCCGGTCTTGAGAACAAAGTATCAGGTGTCATAATTTAAGGGTATTTGATGTTGAAAAAGAGCTATGTCCTGTTTATTGTTTGCCCGTAAGCGTCCTGTTCAAGTCATCCCTATCATCGGCGTGTGCGTTTTTATTCTGCTCGCATGGCTGCCGACAGCGTACGGACTGACCGGGAGCGATTTGACCATAGGCAAAATGAAAATCGCTATCTGGCCTGAGTATGATGACCCCGGTGTGTTGGTCATTTATGATGGCCGTTTTGCCGACTCCTCACGTTTTCCCCTGAAGACAAGTTTTTTCTTACCGAAGGATGCAGTGATCAGCGATGCCTGTAGCCTCTCACCCAAGGGCCAGCATTTTTGCCAGCTTTATGAGACCGTCAACCGGGGGGAGTTTAATGAGGTGACGCTGTTCCTGCCCTTTCCCAATTTCTATCTCAGTTTTCACAGCTATCCGGATGAGAGCAAGACCGGTAAAAGGGCTATCGATTACAGTATCAGGACAAACCATAAAATAGCGACCATGGAGGTGGATATTCAACAACCGCTACGCTCTACCGAATTCAACATAAGCCCGGCAGGAAATGAGACCTCCGAGATGAAAGGCTTCAATCATTTCAAATATACTTTTGATCATGTTGCAGGCGGTGAAAACAAACTATTCAGGATTGCCTATAACAAGAAGGATCATTTGCCGTCAGTCGATATAAAGTATTCTCGCATGTCCGGCGGAAAAGTTTGGGGCTCTCCCTACGATACACAAAGACAGGTAAAAAATATTATCTACATAATATTTCTCACCGGCATTACGGGATTGATAGCATTATTAAGCGGCTATCTTTACCTTAAGCGCAAAAAGAAAAACCATGAGTTGTAATAAAAAGACATGTTTTTCTTTTTCCATGGCAGGTTTTTTTCTGCTTCTGTTTTTTCTTGTTGTAAGTAACAATATTATTGCCGCTGAAAATAAATCCGCCTTGACGGTAAGGGAAGTTGCAAAAGACCTTGCCTGTCCCTGTCAATGCCCGCTTATCCTTCAGGACTGCAATATGAGTTGCGGTCTCCGATGGAAGGAAGAGATCGGTCAGAAGATTGCCGAGGGAAAAAGCAAAGCGCAGATCACCAAATACTTTATTGCCAAGTATGGCGAGGGCGCGCGCCTTACTCCGTTACAAAAGATCCAGGGCAAGATCTATCAGTACACCAGGGGCTTTGGCACCGGCGAGTGGGTCATCCTCGTCTCCGGGGTGTTCATCTGGATGCTGCTGATGTTTTTCATGGTCTATTTTCTGGTGAATAAACACCTGAGCAGACAAAAGGTCACCTAGGGCATTGTCATGCGGCCGTTGTTGCTTAGTGTTGTTGTCTTTGTCTTGGTGACCGGAGGCATTCTCTCGTTCGGTTTTATTTATCTGTTGGAACCGGGCCCCCAAGGTCGAATAAACTACATTTATTCTTCAGCGCGACTTTTTCTTCACCAGCTGGCTGTTGTCGATAGTCTGACGCCAAGTGAGACAAACCGGCTCTATCGATCCACCTGTACCCGAAAATGTCACAGCACGGATGTTATCGAATTAGTGCCGCGCACTGCCATGGAATGGGACTGGATCGTCACCCGCATGAAGGCCCCCGAGCGGGCCGATGTCTCGGACAGGCAGGCCAGGACCATTACCGAGTATCTGCAGGAAAATTTTTTGAGTAACACGCCGACCATCCTGCCCGAAAAGGTTATGCGATTTCTACGCAAGCATCTCTGGAAGAGTGACTTTGGGGAAAGCGATTTATACCTGGATATTATCTATATTCCGCTGTTACACCGTAGCCTGATACCGTATCTGGTATTAAGCAATTCACCGACGGAAACCGAAACCCGGGAGGCACTGTTTGTCCTGTATATCAATACTCACCAGGGCGTTATTCCACCCTGGAAGATTGCCGAGATGGCTGTCCTCAGGGATGATAAGGGTGTTGAAACAAAGGCCAATCGCTGGCAGGTCGCTTATGTCGATGGACAGAATCATCACTACCAGGGGTTGTTATCCTTTCCTGTCGACATCAAAAAAGAGTCGGGACTAATAGAAGTCGAGGTCAAACTACCGGGGATGAGAAAGAGGATATTTCAATGGCAGCTGCCCATACCATTATTCAAGGAGAAGGCATGATCTTGCGGTTTAAAATAGCCTGGCTTATACCACTGCTGCTGTTGATGGGGCTGTTGTTGTTATCGGGGTGTAGCGAAGAGCATCAAACTGAACCGGCCGAAAAAGAAGTCGCTGCAGACTTTGTTCTGAAACTTTTTGATGGCCGGGACTTCCGCTTGAGCGATCATAAGGGCAAGCTGGTATTCATCAACTTCTGGGCGTCCTGGTGCATTCCCTGCGCCCATGAGGCGTCTGCAATTGAGCGGGTTTATAAAGAATACAGTAAAAAAGGCGTGGTGTTTGTCGGTATCGCCATCAATGATACAGAGACCAAGGCCAGGAAGTTTGTCGAGAAGTTTAAGCTCAGCTTCGCCACCGGCCTTGACCCCGGGGAGATACACAAGTCTTACCCATTATATGGTGTGCCCACTACCCTGTTTATCGACAGGCAGGGCAGGATAAACTATCTGCACATGGGCGGGGTCACCGAGGATTTAATCAGGCATGAGATCGACAAGATAATCTAGCCTGGATGTTTCATAAATTGCACACGCCCTCGCTTGATCCTTGTGAATACAAATCTCTGCGCGATCATCGCGCGAATTCATGAAATATCCGGGCTAGAATCATGATTTCAATCCGATACCCCATCAACCACAAAAACAGCCGCACGGTGTTATTAATACTGCTGGCGGTTTTTACGGTCATTGTTGGCTCGTGGCTGGCCCGTTCTCTAAACGGGCATGAGCCGCAAGACGATATACCGTCAGACTTGAAAAGCGCGCTGCTACCGGAACCACTGCCCTTGACGGCCTTCAAGCTTACAGACCAGCATGGCCGGGTATTTGACCTCGATCGACTCAAAGGCAAGTGGACCTTTATGTTTTTCGGTTACACCCTGTGCCCGGATGTCTGCCCAACAACCATGACGGTAATGAAGAACATTGCCACCGTTCTTGAACGTGACCCAAGGCAAATCGAGTCACAGTTTGTTTTTGTGTCTATAGACCCGGAGCGTGATAAGCCTGAGAGCCTGGGTGGTTACGTGGAGTATTTCAACCCCGGCTTCATAGGTATTACCGGTAACCAGTCGCAACTGAAAGTCCTTGGTCGTCAGCTGGATATAGAGGCCAAGCGTATTGAGGGGGGCACGTCTAAGAACTATCTATTGAGTCACACCTCCTCAATTATGCTTATCGATCCCAGGGCTCGCTGGTATGCAGACTTTACACCGCCACATGAGCGCGCCGGCATCATCGAACGCTTCTATGTAAGCCATCATTTGTATCAGCAGGAAAGGCCTTGAGGCACTGTTTCATATCAGTGTTGTATTGCAGGCCGTTCAAGGCATTCCGGACAGGGAGTTAAGACCACATGGGCAAGCGTAAGCAAAAACATTTTATTTTAATCGCAGTGATGTTGATCGCCACCGGCTTGGGCATATGGATGGCAAATTACAGTGTGATGAATACGTCATCTTTACCCATCCTGGCGGATATTGGTACTGATTTTGAGTTGACGGCTACGGACGGTGCGCACATCGGGCTTAAGGACTACCGTGACCGGATAGTGATTGTGTTCTTTGGTTACACCTCCTGCCCGGATGTGTGTCCAACCGGTTTGTATACCCTAAAGCAGGTCATGGATAAACTGGGGAAAGATTCCGGACAGCTGCAGGTATTGTTGATAACGGTGGACCCCGAGCGGGACTCTGCTGAACGACTGCGAGAGTATGTCAGCCATTTTCACCCCGACTTTATCGGCCTGACGGGGACACTGCAGGAAATCTCCGGGGTGGCAAAGGCCTATCTGACGGAATTCAAGAAAGAACCGCCATCGCCCGGTGGCGGCTACCAGGTTAGCCATAGCGCATTTTTTTATTTGTTGGACAGACAAGGCCGGGTACGGGTGCTGCATGATCCCACCTCTACCCCCGCACAGATTGCGGTAGACGTGCGGAGCCTGTTGGCTGAACGTAAGGGATTTATCTTCTAAGATGGTTGTTTCTGATGAGGTTTGTCGGATCATGAGAGGGTTTGATGTTTCAATCTAGGTGCAAAGCTCCGAACATTTTGTTCATGTCAGTTTGTCTTTGGTTTGTCCAGGGGTGCAGTGATACCAACTATGTCTATTTGAAGGGCGAACCGGCCGCTGATTTCAGCATCGAGCGATTTGACGGCGGCTCGTTTCAATTGAGTGACCACAAGGGCAAACCCATACTCATCAATTTTTTTGCCTCCTGGTGTGTCTCCTGCGGGACAGAAATCCCGGTGCTGGCCAAAGTTTCTCCCGAGTACAGCAAAAAGGGGGTGGTCTTTGTCGGGATCGCTATTAATGACACGGAGACCAAGGCCAAGAAATTCATTGGCAAATACAATCTTGCCTTTGCTACCGGTCTGGATAAAAGCGGGAAAATACGCAGGGACTACCAGTTATATGGTATGCCCACCACCTTGTTTGTCGACAAGCAAGGTATTATCAACTATCTTCATCTGGGTGGTGTTACAGAGGACTTATTAAGATATGAACTCGACCAGCTACTTTGATTAAATATCTGGTATTTGCGATCTGTATCTATTCAGCGATGCTATAGGTACTAATTCCCAGTAACCGCGTATGATTTCACACCCTACATTGTTTGTTCTTGTTCTGTGCATGACGGTGGTTCCTGCAAGCTTTGCGGGCTCCAGCCATAAATCGAGTGGCGAAACTGTCTATCAAGCAAAATATCAACTCCAGTTGCCACTGGGACTTCCTGCCGAGCATTTTACTGTTCCAGAGGACAATCCGCTGGACGAGGACAAAATAGAGCTAGGTCGAGTATTGTTTTTTGATAAACGCCTGTCGGCGGATGGCACCATATCATGTGCCACCTGCCATGTGCCGCAGCTCGCCTTTACCGATGGTCGCCAACATTCACAGGGGATCGGTGGGCTGACAGGGTTGCGTAATGCGCCAACGCTTATCAACCGGGCGTTTGCGAATAAACAGTTTTGGGATGGCCGTGCGGCATCCCTCGAGGAACAAGTCAAAGGACCACTGTTCGGCCCAACGGAGATGGGCATGGCAAGCCACGCGGATGTGGTTAGCCGGGTCGCGGCTATCGCCGACTATCGCAAGTGGTTTAAAAGGGTTTTTGGTAGCGAGGTCAGCATCGACAGCCTAACGAAGGCGATTGCCGCTTTTGAGCGGACTTTGTTGTCGGGTAATACAAAGTACGATAGATTCAATGCTGGCGATCCGCAGGCCCTCAGCGCCTCGGAACTACGGGGTCTGGAGTTATTCGAGGGCAGGGCGCGCTGCAATCAGTGTCATAGCGGATTTAATTTCACTGATGAGGAGTATCATAATATTGGCGTCGGCTGGAACAAGCGACGCATCGACCTTGGCCGCTACTCAGTGACTTCTTTACAGCAGGATATCGGGGCGTTCAAGACACCGACGCTAAGAGAGGTTGCCCGCACGGCACCCTATATGCATGACGGCAGCATGGCGAGCCTGGAGGAAGTCATAGAATTTTATGAACAAGGCGGTATCGCAAACCCGTTTCTTGACAGTGAGATGCGGCGACTCGAGCTCACTATGGAGCAAGTTCTGGATCTATACGACAAGAAAACACCTACAAGTACTCCGCCGAAACAGAGGGTGATCAAACTTGATTTAACGGAACAGGACAAGGGAGATCTGGTGGCCTTTCTCAAGGCCTTGAATGGCGAAGGCTGGCAGCATATCAAGCCAGCGGAACAACTACCGAGGTGAGGCAACAGCCTCAATCTGCAACGCTGCCTTGGCCGATGATAAACAGGAGGACTAATGACATGAAATCTAACAAGTTACGCCTACTTGCCTACAGGCCGCATCTTATTGGAACCGCCATTTTTCTCACGGTTGCATTGGCAATGCCCACTGGGTCCATGTTTGCCGACCAGCACCGCCTGTCGGATCGACACAAATTGGAGATCGATAACTCCATCAAGGAACATCTCGGGGAAAAGACCGCCAAAGAGGTCATGTCTTTCTTTCACCGCGCAGAGACGGCTATCCAGTCCAGAGATCTTGAGGCCATCATGGCGTTGTATTCCGATGGCTATCGGGATGGCGATCATGACAAGGCGGCGGCCCGCAAGATCTGGGAGCGGATTTTCAAACGCTTTACTGAACTGGCCACCCGGCACAACATGAGTCTGGTCACAACATCTTCGGATAAGGACCTTGTTATTATGCGATGCTCTGGCATCCTGCTGGGCATACCGGAAGGAAGTGGTGGACCTATACCCATCGATAACTGGAACCAGCAGGACCATGTCCTCAAGAAGGAAGATGGGCAATGGAAGCTGATTGGAACATTCGGCAGAGAGCGCAAGCGACTGTGGTTCGATAAACACATGCACCCCCTCTTTTAATAAAGCGCTGGAATGTTACAAAGGATTTGTTAAGACATGAATTTGACAGGCTACTTTAAACATTTTGCCTGGGTCCTTTTTTTCCTGGGTGCTCTCACCGGTTGTAGCGGGGATAACTTTCCGGCCCTGCAAGTGGGCGTGCAGGCGCCGGCCTTCACGGCGGCCTCGCTTGATGGCAAGACCAAGAGCATCAGCGACTATCATGGCAAGGGCCTGATTATGATCTTCATGTCGTCCTGGTGTCCCTGCTCCAACGAATCTATCCCCATTGTGAATGACGCCTATCAACGTCACAAAAATGATAATGTCGAGTTCCTGATGGTAGGTATCCAGGAGGCCAGAAGCAAGTTCGAGCGCTTTATTGCCAAGCGAAGCATCCTGTTTCCCGCCATTTATGACGACGACAAGCTTATCTCCCGACCCTATGGGATCAATGCACCACCCACCATGGTTTTCATCAACAAGAACGGCATGGTGAAGCGGGTCTTTTATGGCAACATCAAGGATAAAAAGGAAGAGTTCGTACAGTGGGTTGAGGAAATGACCTAGTGGGTATTACCGAGGCATTTTGGGGAGGATTCTCATCCTTCTTTTCCATCTGGCAGATTTGTGCCATGCAGATCAGCCCCTTTTTTATGGCCTATATCATTGGTCTTTATTTTGTCGGCCGGACAAGACAGGACAAGCCGGACATCAAACAGTGGGCCGTGGTGCCGTCCCTGGTTTATGTCGCGGGATTTACCATTCTCTATTCGCTGTTAAGTTCGTCCGGCCTGCTGGTGGGTCGCTACCTGTCCTATAATCTTGGCAGTCTTAGGCTGGTCGCCGGTGTCTATCTCACGCTGGTCAGCTTATATCTTATCTTCCCCGACCGGATAAATGTCTTCAGGAAAATAACCAGCCCCCTGGCCCTGGCAGGTCTGTCACTGTTGCTGGGTTTGAGCTTTGCGGTGGTATATTCCCCCTGTATCACGCCCACCCTGTCCAAGATTCTGGGGACAGCGAACCTTCCCGAAACGGTCACACAAGGAACCGTGCTGGCCTTCTTTTACGGTTTGGGTTTGAGTCTGGCCTTTGCGGTTACCGGCCTTGTCCTGATACAACTGTTAACAAGAGTACAGTCTGC
>JAAEPA010000152.1 GCA_024222475.1 Gammaproteobacteria bacterium
ACGTTAATTCATCGCAGCCGCAGCAGCGTTGGGCTGCGGCAGGTTCTGCTCCAGGTCATCCAGCCACATCTCGACCTGGCCTAACTGCGCCTTGTCCAAGTGGGACAGCAACTCCAGAAAGCGACGCTGCACCAGGGTGCGTAAGGCCGGTGTGCCGGACCGGTCGGTCACTTCGGTCAGAAAATCACCCTCTTTTTTCCAGGTGGCCTCGCAGCCGATGCACCATCGCTTGCTACCGTTCACTCCGACAATCCGATCCTGGCCGCAGCGGGGACAGGGGTGCGATTGTCGCTCTACCATGTAGCTGTTTTCGCTTGATGTTGAGAGGGCCAGTTCGGTGTTATCCTGGTCGGGCAAGGTTATAACGAGTTTGTTGTCTGTAAAGTGAGTGTCGGCGGGTTGTACACGTGAGACGGGTTCATCTTTAGGCAACATCTCTTTTTTGGCTTCATTCAATTCATTACTGCCAATGTTCCGGGTGTCAATTTTATAAGTACGACCGTCTGCTTTTGTAACCGTGCGCTTGTCTAACTGCGGAATTTCCGCAGTTACTTCCAATTCCCTGCGGATTTTGCCCACCGTCTTGTCATTCACCCCACAATGGCGGGCAATCTCGCGGTTACTCAAACTGGCCCCATTGGGATGTTTGAGAGCCAATCGCACGACCCGCCGCTTGTCTGCCCGGCTACGCCTGAGACCGTGCCTCTGGTTGGCGGTCAGAGCCAGCCACTCAGCATCTTGCTTAGTGCCTGACCGGATATCTACCGGTAGCAGCACACCAACTATCTTTGCCGCCTCGCCGCGATGTAGACCGTCCCAGACGTAAACCTGACCATTTTCATCTCTAACCCCTTGAGCCGCGTCAAACTCAACACCGGCTTGCATCATCTCGGCATATTCATCAACCAG
>JAAEPA010000153.1 GCA_024222475.1 Gammaproteobacteria bacterium
GTACACTCGTTAGGAATGCTACCGAAATAATCTTCCAATCTGATTTTCTCTTTGGACGGGTGCAAATGTAAAGATAATACTCGCATTCTTATCGATCCCCAAGACGGAATACGTAAGACATAAAAATCTCATTCCTCATGGATATAGATGCCCGTCTCAGGATGGAATCCATACCATGCGAACCAGTAGGCGATGACCGTTACCAGTTCCCTTCCGGTTTCGTCAACGGCCGCCGCTGTTTGATGCTGCGCATCGTAGCGAATCTCGATGTCCTTTCCCGCCACGCGATCGCGCACTGTCCCGGTGGTCTTGGACAGTTCGGCGAAGGGGTAGGCCTTATGCCGGCCGTCGACCTCTAGACCCAGGATACGCTCCTTTGGATGGTAGCCTTGGGCGCGGAATTTCACGGTAAAAAACAGTTCGCGGCTGGTCTCGTAGCCTGCGTAGGGAGAGCGGTGATAGTCGCGAGAAAATCCAGTGTCTTGCGACAAAACCAAGGTGTCTGGATGGCGCTGCCGCCAATCCGACCACGTAGTGTGGGTCACTGGAATAGCCGCCAAGCGATGGCCTTTGTGCTTTCCACTGATGGCCTGAGCCGTGATCTGCGACCAGAGTGATTGAGTTTGCCGATCGTAGAGCAGCATGTCGCTATTGTAGAGTAGACCGGACACGCCAAAGCTCAGTGGACTGCCGGCTGTCTGTGCTAGAAATGCCATCCCGGTGCCGCATAGTGGGCAATAAGTGATCGCTACCGCCTCGTTGCCGAAGCGATCATTGACGATCTCGTGCCAATTCATAATAGAAATGGGGTAGGCCTTCTTCACGCCATTGCGCACCACGCCCAGGACCCGATTCTCTCCCCTTAGAAAATTGGTGGCAGCAGCAGAATCGAACCGAGGATGGTCGATCGCTGGAATTCCGTCACGCGGTGGACCGCCGGGCAGCACCTCCTCGGTTGCGATCAAGGCATCTGCCAGATCGAAACCATTCTTTGTCGGTGCCGCAGCCGCCATACTAGATGTGAGTAAAAGGGGTGCAATCAGAAAAGTGATAAGAAGAAGGGTATCCTTTTTTGAGATGGGGCTCATTGCCAGTTAGGGAAGTGTGTCGTTCGCATTCCTTACGGATCTTATGACTCAAGCACTCTGGAACGGCGAGTAATGATTCATAAGGAATCATAGACTATACCTACCCAAACGTCCGGTTTTAAGAACCCTTTACCCCATTTGTCATCGTAGGCCGCGGTAGGTTTCGCGGCAATTACATCTGCACGGGTTTTGCCCGTGCGCTTCAAGTCATGAATACTGCTTCGTACAGCAACTAACATATCTCGATAAGCTCGCAGGTCTGTCTTATTTGCCAATGGGCCATGCCCCGGTATGATTTTTGTCTGTTCGTCCGCCATACCAAGTAGCTTCTCTGTCGCAGCTATCATGCCATCAATAGATCCGCCATGAGTTACGTCGATAAAGGGGTACATCTTATTGAAAAAGGTATCTCCGGCATGCACTACATTGGCGTTTTTAAAATGCACGATAGCATCACCATTGGTATGTGCGGTCGCGACATGCTGAACCTGAATCGTATCGTTGTTCCAATGGAAGGTAATACCATCAACAAAGGTAATTACAGGTAACGCCGCTTTGGGTGACGCGGGAGCACTCATGTTAAATACTTCAATAAACTGATCCTTACTCATTGTCTCTCGCACATTTTCATGTGCAACGATCACGGCACCCATTTTCCCCAGGTTTTCATTGCCCCCCGTATGATCACCATGCCAATGGGTATTCACGACAAATTGAATTTTATCCTTGGTCTGCTCCGCAATGGTGCTCAGGATGTCAGTGGTTGCCGGTGCGTATTGATCATCAATGATCAAGGTGCCGCTGTTGCCCGTCGATAGGCCGATGTTGCCACCCTTGCCCATTAACATATAAATATCATCGGTCACTGCCACCGTCTTTAGCTCAGTAGACATCGATACCGAGCTTGCCAGTAGTGTCGTTAACAGTAAAGGACCTGTAGTTAGAATCTTATTGAATGACATATTTGCTCCGCCAAGTTTAGAATGGCTAGGTAGCATACCAAGTAATCCCTCACTTAGCGGGAAATCATTGGGGGGCAGGGATGTAAATGAATTGTTATGCGCCTGTTGTCGCGCCTTGAATACGAACGATCATGCGGCGCCCGTTAGGGAAGTTATTTGATTCGCATTCCTAAGGCGGGATGCCTGGAGTAAAATCCCTTGCGAAAACAAATCTCTACGCGATCATCGCGCAAATATCATTGGATATCCGGGTTAATTAGCTACCTGTCGTCCGACAGTGTAGAATAAAGCACCATACCGATGAAATCTAAGTGCATGAATTATCATGATTATGCTTGAGCGGAACAGAGCGAGATCCAGTTTTTAATTACAGCGTACCAAGTAAGGCATATTCTGTCTGACCCGCTGGGCGTTTGCATCCTTATTGTTCCCTATGCCACCTTTAGTGTCGATCACTTCCTTCGCCTGAGCTGATGAATCCAGACTTTCTAGATTTCGAACAACCGATTGCCGAACTCGATGCCAAGATCGAGGAACTTCGCTTCGTGGGCGATGGTAACGAGGTGAATCTCACCGAGGAGATCAACCACCTTCAGGCCAAGAGCCGGGCATTGACCGAGTCTGTATTTTCCAAACTGACGCCTTGGCAGGTCTCGCAGCTTGCCCGTCATCCTAAGCGTCCTTATACCTTGGATTACATCAAGGGCATATTTGCGGATTTTACCGAGTTGCGCGGTGATCGCGCCTTTGCCGATGATCCCGCCATCGTTGCGGGTTTGGCGCGTTGCGACGGGCAGCCGGTAATGATCATTGGTCATCAGAAGGGGCGTAGCACCACCGAGAAGGTACGACGAAATTTCGGCATGCCCCGCCCGGAGGGGTACCGCAAGGCCCTGCGCTTAATGCGCATGGCTGAAAAGTTTCATCTTCCGGTGCTGACCTTTATCGATACTCCAGGGGCCTATCCGGGTCTGGAGGCAGAAGAGCGTGGCCAGAGTGAGGCGATTGCCCGCAACCTTCTGGTGATGTCCGAGTTGAAGATCCCCATTATCTGTACCGTGATCGGCGAAGGGGGTTCGGGTGGGGCGTTGGCCATCGGCGTGGGGGATAAGGTCATGATGCTCGAATATAGCACTTACTCGGTCATCTCACCGGAAGGCTGTGCCTCGATCCTGTGGAAAAGTGCGGAAAAGGCCTCCGATGCCGCCGAGGCCATGGGTATCACCTCCCAGAAACTGAAAGAGCTCGGTCTGATCGATGAGATCATCCCCGAGCCCTTGGGCGGTGCGCACCGCAATGTTAAGGCCGTTTGTCAAAATTTGAAAAGTGCGCTGGTGGCCAGTCTTGAGGATCTGCAGCGCATAAGCATCGAGAATCTTTTAAAGCAGCGCTATGAACGCCTGATGGGCTATGGCCAATTTCAAGAAAAGGAATCTTGAATTGGCATTTGATCCCTATTGATGGTATTCACCGCAAGCGCTCTTATCTCTCACCTAAAGTCCCTGCAAGGCATAAATAAATTCCTCATCGCCTACAGCGGTGGCCTCGACTCTACGGTATTGCTCCATGCCATCGCGTCTATCAGAGCAGAGCTTAACATCCCCATCGAGGCTGCACATGTTCATCACGGACTGCAGACCGAGGCCGATAGATGGGTGAATCACTGCAAGCAATTCTGCGATCAACTCAATATTTCCTGTCATATCCTCCGGGTAGATGCCCGTCCCAAACGGGGTGAGAGTCCAGAAGCCGCTGCCAGAGGCGCCCGTTACCAATCTCTGCGTCCTCTGGTTGCCGGGGGCACTTGCCTGTTCACCGCTCACCATCAGGATGATCAAGCTGAGACCTTGTTGTTACAGCTGCTGCGTGGTGCCGGTCCAAATGGATTGGCTGCCATGCCATTGTCTACAGGGTTTAGTCGTGGCCGGCATGCCAGGCCCTTGTTGAGCTACTCAAGATCCGAACTGATCCAATACGCCGGCGACAAACAACTCGATTGGATCGATGATCCAAGTAATTTCGACACCAACTATGACCGGAATTTCTTGCGCCACCAGGTGATCCCTCTGTTGAGACAACGTTGGCCTGCAATGTCGTGCACCCTGTCTCGGGTTGCCGACATCCAGGCTGAGTCCGCCGAGTTGACCGGCATCTTGGCGGAGACCGATAGACAAGGCGCCGTCGGTAGCCGATCCGATACCCTATCGGTCTGTGTTCTGAACCGGCTCTCCAAGCCCCGCAGAAACAACGTATTACGTCATTGGATTACCGAGCGAGCGCTTCCTATGCCCAACAGCAGACAGCTCGCCCAGGTGAGCAAGGACATGTTGCACGCACGCCAGGACAGCACCCCCTATCTTCGCTGGCCCGGCGGTGAACTGCGTCGCTATCGAGACGATCTCCATGCGATTCTCCCCCTCGAACCACACGATTCAACTCAGAGCTACCACTGGACACTCAACCGGGAATTACCCATTCCGCATCTTGGATTAACACTGACCGCCGAAGCATTGAAGGCCCAAGGCCTGGAATTGCCGACATCCCTGAATGATATTACGGTACGTTTTCGACAAGGCGGCGAATGTTGCAAACTAAAAGGGCGCAAGAACCACCATGCATTGAAAAAGCTTTTTCAGGGTGCGGGCATCTTGCCTTGGGAGCGGAATCGGATTCCGCTGATCTATGCGGATGGGCGCTTAGTCGTGGTATGGGGATATTGGGTGTGCTGCTGAATCTGGGCAGTAGATAGTGGTTAGGTGATTAGAACTTAAGTCTAACCCCGATATGGGTGTTATGAGTAACTACAGAGACCTCTAGTATGGAAATAGCCTGATAAATGAACTTGGCATATTGTTTAGGTAATACATAATCAGAGAGATTCAATAAAGCCATACTGGCCAAGAAGTAATTGTTTACTGAACCAACCGAGGGATAGGCCCCTAAAATGAGATTGGTTTCACTGTAAGTGCCATTGCTCAATGCAATATCACGTGTTTGAAGCCAATCAATTGCTAACAGGATATTAGCAGTTTTTTTCCAACTATCGGCCGTGTCAACATCAGCAGCGCAGGCGTATGAACCAGAGAATATCGCGATGATAAGCGTAACACTGGTCATTGTCCGTTTCATAGGTATCCATGCCTTGGTGGTGAAAAATTGAGCAGTCCTGCTTGGCCTTGCAGACTAAGCACAGCACGGGATATTGTCACCAAGGAATCACTATGGGCGGTTTGATCTTGCAGACAGGATCAGAGCATCTACAGCCTGTCGGGGATAGAGGGGGAGGGTGGTGATAAGGTCGCATTCCTTATCATTGATAGATCACAATGAGTGAACAAGTATAACGATGAGAATATTGTTCAGATTGGCAGGGTTCACTCCCTATGTCTTGATGGTCTTTATCAATGCCTTTGTAGACTTGGGACACAAGATCATAATCCAGAATACCGTGTTCAAGATCTATGATGGTCAGACGCAGATCATTTTAACGGCCATCGTGAACGGTCTGATATTATTGCCTTTTGTATTGTTGTTTAGTCCTTCCGGCTTTGTTTCGGACAAGTATCCAAAGAATCGTATTATGCGGATCAGTGCCTGGTTGGCGATCGCCATGACCTCTTTGATTACGTTATTTTATTATGCCGGATGGTTTTGGTCGGCCTTTGCGATGACCTTTTTCTTGGCGGTGCAAAGTGCGCTCTACTCCCCAGCCAAATATGGCTATATCAAGGCCCTTGCCGGCAAAAAATGCTTGGCTACCGCCAATGCGGCGGTACAGGCTACGACGACAACGGCCATCCTGGCGGGGGTATTCATTTTTTCGATTATATTCGAGTGGGCCTTGGCGGGGGTAGCTTACAGCTCGGAGGTGCAACTGTTGCAAGCGATTGCGCCCATCGGTTGGGTTCTGGTTGGGTGTTCAATCATAGAATTATTGCTTGCCTATCGGCTACCGGAAAAAGGTCCTACCAAAGGTGATCTTCAGTTCGACTTGGTTCCTTATCTCAAAGGTCATTATCTGCGCAATAATCTGGGTAAGATATTCAGTAGTCAAATTATCTGGTTATCGATAATAGGCCTGTCGGTGTTTTGGGGGATCTCACAAGTCCTGTTGGCGAGCTATCCCGCATTCGCTAAGGAGATATTGCAGGAAACCAATACCGTAGTCATTCAGGGGACCTTGGCTTGTGCAGGCATCGGTATCATGTTTGGATCTATCTTGGCCGGTAAGGCGTCAGCGAATCATATTGAAACCGGTCTGATTCCGCTAGGTGCTGTTGGAGTGGTGATCACCTTGTTTCTGATGACCCAAATCGAGTCCGTGGTTTTACTCGGTTTCAACTTTATGGTCTTGGGAGTGCTGGGAGGATTGTTCATCATTCCTCTCAACGCGCTGATTCAGTTTCATGCACGAGATGACCAGCTTGGTACGGTACTGGCGGGGAATAACTGGATTCAGAACATCACCATGTTGCTTTTCCTAGGTTTGACGGTGATGTTTGCCCTGGTCGGCATCAGCAGCATCGGTTTGTTCTACCTGCTGACACTTATTGCCCTGATCGGGGCTGTCTATACCGTCTACCGACTTCCGCAATCGCTGGTTAGATATATCGCAAGTCTTATTATTGCACGCAAATATAGGATTGAAATCCTGGGATTCAACAATATCCCTGAGCGCGGTGCCGTGCTGATGCTCGGGAACCATATCAGTTGGATCGATTGGGCCATTGTGCAGATCGCATGTCCCCGGCCGATACGTTTTGTCATGCAACGCGAGATCTATGAACGCTGGTATTTGAAGTGGTTTCTGAACTTCTTTGGTGTAGTACCGATCGGAAGCGGTCGCAGCAAGGCCGCATTGCAGCAGGTTAACGACTTGCTAAAGGCGCGTGAAGTGGTATGCCTTTTCCCGGAGGGAGCCATCAGCCGTAACGGCCATCTGGGGGAATTCAGGCGTGGTTATGAGCGGGTCGTAGATCAGGTGAATGGTGTGATCTTGCCCTTCTACTTGAGGGGCTTGTGGGGAACCTGGTTTTCGCGCTCCAGCGCCAAGTTGCGCTTCAGTCGAAAGCGGGGGACCAAACGGGATATCATCGTCGCCTTTGGTAAACCCCTTCCAATGGATACCCCTGCGCCGGAGTTGAAGAAAAAGGTTTTCGAGCTTTCAATCAGGGCCTGGGATCGTTATACCCATACGCTTGACTCGATCCCGCTTGAATGGTGTCGTACCGTTAAACGCTTGAGTTCAGCGACGGGTGTCGTAGATAGCCGGGGTGAACCTTTCTCCAATGCCAAGACACTGACCGTGGCCATCGCGTTCTCCCGGCTGATCAGGCGATACAGCCCTGAACAGAACATCGGTTTGTTGTTGCCTACCAGCAGTGTAGGGATCATCGTCAACATGGCCACTCTCATGGGGGGAAAGACCGTAGTCAATCTTAATTACACGGTCAATCTACAGGCACTGCAATCAGCCGTAGTGAAGGCTGAGATCCAAAGCATTTATACTTCCCGCAGGTTTGTGGACAAGTTACAGAAAAGAGGTGTAGATCTCAGACCACTACTGGCAGTCGTCAAGGTGTATTTTCTGGAAGATCTAAAGGATGAGATTGCTAACGCGGCCAAACTTGGCATTCTCATTTTTGTAAAATGCCTGCCGGCATGGTTGCTCTACACCTTGCTCTGCAGAAATACGCCCATCGAAAATCCTGCGGCAATTTTGTTTTCAAGTGGCAGCGAGGGTGAGCCCAAAGGTATCGTACTCAGCCATAAAAATATCATGGGTAACATCAAGCAGGTTTCCGATGTACTGAATACTCAGGCTGATGATGTTGTGATGGGGTCATTGCCGTTGTTTCATGCGTTTGGGATGACGGTGACTGGTTTTATGCCATTGATCGAGGGCGTGCCGCTAGTCTGTCACCCGGATCCGACGGATGCTGTCAATGTCGCCAAGGCGATTGCGAAATACCGGGCAACGGTTTTTTGTGGAACATCGACAATTCTGCGACTTTATACTAAGAATCGGCGCATAGTCCCGCCGATGTTGGAATCACTTCGGGTGGTGGTGGCCGGTGCTGAAAAACTCAATAATGATGTGCGTGAGGCCTTCAAGTTTAAGTTCAACAAGGATATCTATGAAGGCTATGGCGCCACCGAGACTACACCGGTTGCTTGTGTGAATATTCCGGATCAAATCGATATTACCTATTGGCGTCTACAGGCAGGACAAAAACTAGGTACCGTGGGGATGCCTTTGCCAGGCACCGGTTTACGCATCGTGAATCCCGAAACGCTGGAAGACCTGCCAACAGGGGAAGATGGCCTAATCCTGATCGGCGGCACACAGGTCATGATAGGGTATTTGAAGGACCCGGAAAAAACCGCTGATGTGTTGGTGGAGATCGATGGTATCGAATGGTACAAAACTGGTGACAAGGGTCATGTCGATGAAGATGGATTTTTAACCATTGTCGATCGCTACTCACGCTTTGCCAAGATTGGGGGCGAGATGATTAGTTTGTCCGCGGTGGAAGGCCAAGTACGTCAGGTCCTAAACGATAGTGAACTGGAAATGGTGGTCGTCGGTCTGCCAGATGGTAAAAAAGGTGAGAAAATAAGTTTATTGATCACTGGGAATGGTGAAACCGACGGGCTGAGAAAACAGTTGATCGCCGCTAAATGCAGCCCGTTAATGATCCCGGCAGAAATCTATTCTGTCAAAGAGCTGCCCAAGCTTGGCAGCGGGAAAACCGATTTCAAGGCGGCTGTAAAGATGGCAACGGAACTGGGTGCCGGTATTATTTAGACGAAACCTTGCAAATAAAGATGCGTGAAACAGTAGCAATTGTCGGGGGCGGTCCAGCCGGTACCGCCAGTGCGATGAATCTCAGCCGGCTAGGATTTAAGCCGGTAATCATAGAATCTGAAAAATTTCCACGTTTTCACATTGGTGAATCGCTGACTACTGAGTGTGTTGACGCCCTGAATCGCCTGGGTTTGAAAGAGCAACTCAAAGGTCTGGCTGCGCCAGGAAAAAAAGGCGTTAGGATCTTTTCCAAGCACTCAGGAAATAGCTTTTATGTGGGTGCCGGAGATGCCTGGCAAGTCGAGCGCGCAAGATTTGACACCATGATGCTGGAGACCGCGGTGGACCGGGGAGCCGATTATGTACAGGGTCGTGTTCGAAAGCTAAGCTATTGCCAACAACAATGGCAAATCGAGATAGAACTAACTGATCAAAAGACCAGCACCTTAAACGCAAAGTTTGTCATCGATGCAAGCGGACAGCGCAGGTTCAGTCAACGCCAAGGTATTTTTGGACCGTTAAAAGAAGGGAATTATGCACGTCAGATTGCATTTTTTAGCCAGTTTAAAGATGTAAAACGATTACCTGAGGATAATTTCGATACCCTGATATTTCATCGTGACAAACACGAGTGGTGCTGGATAATTCCGCTGTCAGAAAGTATCACCAGTATTGGAATGGTGCTCTCGGTTAAGGCATTCAAAAAGTGCAGGCTTCCTGCCGAGGAGTTTATCGACTCAAGACTTAACTCTTTCTCCGATCCTCTTGTTGAACGTACTTCAGCTGCATCACGGATTGGTAAAGTACGAACGACTTCCAACTACTCTTATCGGGTTGATTGCTATGCATCCCAGGGGTTATTCTGCGTCGGTGATAGCCACCGTTTTATCGATCCGATTTTTTCATTTGGCGTTGAATTCGCCGTAGTCGAAGCCGAGTACGTCGCTAAGTCCATCCAAGCATGCAGCAAAAGTTTGCCATCTGAATGGGAAGCCATAGCTCATCAGTATATGGATATTTCCACTTCAGCTCAGGATGTGATTGAGGACATGCTAAGCTATTTCTGGGATCATCCGTGGGGGTTCGCTAACATGGCTCATGTTCGATACAAAGAGGAATTTCTAGAGATATTTGCCGGTCGAATTTATGAGATAGAGGCGGGCGAAGGATTGAGAAAAATACGCGCGAGTAATGCGCGAGCGTAAAGAACTAATGTCGTAACTACTCACACCATGAAGGACATGAAGTGTTGAAGCATTTCGAGGCATTCATGAGGCACGGTTGCGGACCCATATGAGACTGTAAAAAAAACAGCACGGCTTTCTGATCAACTTCAATGTGAGATTGCTAGAATCAGGCATTAAAAAGTTTTTTCCTGTAACACCTTTATGTGCTTCATGCTCTTCATGGTGTGGGTGGTTTCCTAACGTCTTTATCTAGAGGAATCCTGCACCGGTCCCATTGATAGCCTTAATCGTGATCGAATATGGCGTGACAAGGCATCGATACAGACGTTTAATACGGCAGTAATTCCAATCAGCAGCATCGCACGGTCCAGTCGAATATCCTGAATCGCGCTGTCGATATAAAAACCCAGGGTCGCAATTCCAAGGATGCCGAGGATAGCCGTTTCGCGCAGGATAATTTCCCAGCGATAAAACAGGAAGGCTAGGAATTGACCATAGATTCGTGGAACGACTTCATAGGCGTAGCGGTTTAGCCCAGTCGCCGCATCCGGCCGCAATGGCAGTGCGTCGCTATAGCGGCCCATCAGATGGCCGATAATTGCACCATTGTGCAGTGCCAGTGCAATGATTGCAGGTAGCATCGATGGCCCCCACAGGATTAGTAAAATAAAGGCTAGAATATATTCCGGCGTAGAGCGCATGATGACAAGAAAAAGATGACCCACGACACGGCCAAATCGAGCAAAGAACAACCTTGAGATCAATGGGAACCATAGCAGGGCGATAACCCCGGTCAAGATCAGCGCCAGTTGGGTCAGTAGCAAGGTATTAACGATGCCGGGCAGCACCTCAGTAATAAATAGATCAGAGAACCATTGCCACAATTCGTTCATACCCTCGCCATGACGAAGCGGCGCTGGGATGATGTCCTGAGTGAAAAATCGCTTAATATTAGCAAATGAAATCGTGCTGTCATTAGTGATTATGAAAAGTGATACTGGTAAAAAAATTGGCAGTAGCCGTGGTCGCATCCAGTAGCGAATGCTGGCGATTAACAAATAGAACAGGATCAGCAAGGCCCAGACCTCTGAATATGATCCCTCCAAAAAGGCGGTGCTCAGATAATAACCGAGTGTCGGCAAGCCGACGAACCCAAGGACCGCGCTGGAACGTAAGCCGCATTCCAGACGATAGCTGGTATAGGTATGAAAGTGTTGCCATAAGTCCGGTAATCGCGCGTAGAAAAAGGCTGCGCTTACCCCGGCGTTCCAGCGAATGGTATCGTAAGCACGGCGGTCACCTTCTTCCAGAATTTCAGCATAAACTTTGGCAAACGTAGCCGCATATGGAAGACCAAGAGCTAGCAGGCCGGTTAATGGATGTAGACCAAATAGCTGGAGGAATATCAGCGCCCAGAATAATTCATGTACAGCGCGAACTGATGCGCAGATCATGCGTACTGCTCGAAAGTGGAAAAATTGGGCTAAAGCAAAGCCGATCAAACTGCCTGATGTTACACCCAATAAAGCAAATGCAACGGTTTGTAATATGGCTTCAAGTGGTTTTTCGATATTGATGAGTGATGGATGCAGCAGGCCAGAGAATAGTCGACCGAGTTCAGCCAATGGGTCATAGGTGTTGATCGTTAGGTCGGAAAACGCAAGGCAGACGATGGCAATCGATATAAATAGCCAGCTTATTTTCCACCGAGGTGAACGACGATAAGTCGTTGAGTTATTCACCGTAGACATCAAGCAAGCTGCTTCGCTTCAGATTATTTACCGGCGCGTCGAGGGTAATTCGTCCATGAGCCAGCCCGAGGATACGGTCACAATAGTTAAGGGCAAGGTCAATGTCGTGCATGGCGAGTACCACGGTTTCAAACCGCTTGCACAAGAATCCCATCACCAGTTTTGATTGTTGTTCATCGAGTGATGAAACCGGCTCATCGGCAAACAGGATGTTACCGGCCTGCATCATCGCGCGAGCAATGGCGGTTCGCTGTTGCTGGCCACCGGAAAGTTGGCCGACCGGCTCAAACAGCTTGTCGCTGAGCTGAACGATATGGAGGATTTCCTTAACATCTTCAATCGGTTTCTTTAGCGGTTTAATTAAGTTGACAAGGCTATACCACAGTGCTCGGCGTCCGAGCTGCCCCATATAAACATTGTGAAAAACCGACAGGCTGTTGACCAACCCGTGGTCCTGTGGCACCAATGCGATGTCTTTAGGTCGCTGTTGGTACAATAGTTTTAGCAGCGTTGATTTGCCGGAACCACTATGACCAATAAGTGCGAGCTTCTGTCCCGCAGGAATATGTAGCGTTATATCCGTCAGCGCTGTTTCATCTTTATAGGACGCGTTGGCGGATTCAAGATGAAACATAGCGGCAGGGTTTTGCGCGGCGACTAATCGATCAAGCCAATTTTTTTCGCAGTATCGAGAATCGGCTGGTAGTCATCATTGTCAGCACTGATAAAGCGGCTGCGTGGAAAGGCTTCCAGCAGGGTAGGGTCTTTTATATCAAGCAAGGCCTGTTTAATCCTCGCCTTGAATCCAGTGCCCCAAACACTGTCGACATCACCACGGATGGTCCATTGGTAGTCAGGGTAGCTGGGGGTCTTCCAGATCACCGATACTTTATTGGTGTCGATCTTACCGGCCATCATTTCCTGTTCCCAAACCTTGTAGTTTGTTGCGCCAAGCTGATATGCACCCGTCTGCACCAATGCGATGGTGCGTGAATGATTGCCACTAAAGCCTACTCGTTTTAATATTTTGTTAGGTGCTTTCCCGAGATGTTCACGAATAAAATACTCCGGCATCAAACGACCTGAAGTCGAACCCTTGGAACCAAAGGTAAATGTTTTATCTGCGATCGCGCTCGGGAAATCCTCAGAAGCGGTCAATCCGGTACTGTGATGGGCAATGAAATAGGTCTTAAACT
Source organism: Gammaproteobacteria bacterium (assembly GCA_024222475.1). GTDB lineage: Bacteria > Pseudomonadota > Gammaproteobacteria > JAAEPA01 > JAAEPA01 > JAAEPA01. The sequence continues at coordinate 12,993 of JAAEPA010000153.1, forward strand.
CGGTGTCTTCAATGCCCTGGGCGATAGCTTCGGAGCCGGGAACCAGTAACCGAGCTCGAACTCCCGACAGCCCCCCGAACCAGGCGAGTTGTACTTGATTATTACGAAATGCGGTGATCGCGGCGGAATAGGATTTAACCGGTACATATTTAACAGGAATGCCCAGTTTTTCTGTCAGATAATCAGCAACCTTGCCGAATCGTTTAATGAGTTGGGACTGATTTTGATCGGGGATTGCAGAGAACACCAGTGTTTTTGGGGCGCTGTAAGTGGTAGTAGAAACCGCTGTCAGACAAAGTGTTAGGCAGAGTGAATGAATAAATGGACGTATTATTCTTCTCATTGGTTTTCCTGCTGTAATTCTAATTATTGGTGGATTGGCTTGAATGGTGTAACTGTTTCTTAGGAGATAAAAACACTGATTCAGTAAGGATTATATTTTTTCCAAAAGATCATGCCAGCCATTGCGTTCACTTTCAGGGGTAAACATTGTTTGCCTGGCGATGCAGGTTTGTTCTAATGTTTGATAAAACTCTGAGTTAGACTCAGCACGTAACAGAAGTCCTGATAATGCATTTTCATCTTCTACCGGATAATATCCCGCATAGTCTTCCCCGAGCAAGCCAATTGAACCCTCGATGTCAGAGGCAATCACGGGCACCCCTGCAACTACTGCTTCAGAGACAACATTGGCACCTCCTTCCATCCGTGATGGCAATACGAGTATATTCGTACGTCTGTAGACTTGCCTGATTTTGTGGTGGGCTATTTCATCATGCCAGAAATATCGTGAGTTTATATCCATTTCTGCCTTAGCCTTGTCGGCCCACTCGGGTGAGTGTGCCTTGCCAAAGTGATGAACCTTTATACGGCTGCTGGAAGGTAGACTACGTACTGCGAGTGCGGGTCGCATCGGGTCTTTTTCTTCACGTAAATGACCCATGACCGAGACATGAAAATAGCGTTCATAGGGTTCGCGTTTCCCTATAGGTTTAGCCGATTGATAGATGACATTCATTTTATGCCGCTGATCTTCCGGCAGGGTATGACTGATCAAATCGTGCAGACCAACCAGCTGATGCGCCAAGCGAATCGAGCGCAAAGTGGTTTCAGGATGGCTATGGATAAAACGGTAGGCATCTGTTCCGGTGATGGCGACGATTAATGGACGATTAGGAAATGCATCGGTAAATTTCCGGATAGCATCAGCACTGCGCCATGCATGCAAGGCGATCATCAAGTCTGCATATTCACCGCCATAGTGGGTAGCAATAGCTACTTGATGGCCGAGTGATCTCAGAATATGGGCCCAACGTGCCGCGGTAGCTCGATTGCCTGCCCTTGACTTAGGTGGCGCTGGAGTAATGAGTAATATGCGCATAGTTTTTATTAGAATTTATTGATCAGTCCCCTGATGGTGGATGTGTACTATAAAAAATCATTATTAAACAATAAAATAGGGGTGATTAGAGCTCCCATTGAGATGACAATTCATGATCTGCATGGGACAATGGCATACATCCCACGAACTAACAAGAAACAACATGTCTCATCTAAATCCCAACCTCATTGCCGAGCAGGCTCAGGATGCGCATCAAAGAACCCTGGCCCTGTTGGATGGACTAAGCCCTGAACAATTGATGGGGCCTTTGTTAGCAACCGTGAATCCATTACACTGGGAGGTTGGGCATGCTGCCTATTTTTATGAGTACTGGGTGTTGCGCCAGCATTTGAAAGAGGCATCTTTACGTGCCGATTCCGATAGTCTTTATGATTCCATAAGCATCGCTCATGATGATCGTTGGGATTTGCCGCTGCCTTCGATGGAAGAAACCCATGCTTATATACTGGCGGTAATGAATAATATAAAGGCATGCTTGGCTGAGGGTGATGATTCCAAAAGGGACTATCTTGCCCAATACGCCGTATTTCATCATGACATGCATAACGAAGCCTATACCTATACCCGCCAAACACTCAATTATCCGCCGCCTGAAATCGGCCGACCCGAACATCGAATATTGAATGCGGGTGGCCTGCATGGGGATGCACGGATTCCAGGTGGTCGCTTTATGTTGGGTGCGTCACCGCAACAAGGTTTCGTATTTGATAATGAAAAATGGGCGCACCCCGTTGAGGTTTCACCTTTCAGCATCGCCAAGGCCGCCGTGAGTAATGCCGATTTCCTGGCTTTTGTCGAAGCCAGTGGCTATGACAAAAAAGAATACTGGGATGATGAGGGCTGGTCGTGGCGTGAACGGTCGCTGCTACAGCACCCTGTCTATTGGCGCCATGTCTCGCCAGGCTGGCAACTAAAGCAATTCGACCAATGGCATACTTTGCCGATGAATGCTGCGCTGATTCATGTTTGCTGGCATGAGGCCCAGGCCTATTGTCGGTGGGCAGGTAGACGACTTCCGAGTGAAGCGGAGTGGGAGGTTGCAGCTTCAGCCGAACTTGCTGCAGATGGCAAATCTTTATCCTCAAGGAAACGTCATTTCCCCTGGGGTGATGAAACGCCTCGTCCGGATCAGGCCAATCTTGATGGTTATGCCTTAGGCACTGTCGATGTGGGTGCTCATTCCGCCGGAGACAGTGTCTTTGGCTGTCGTCAGATGATCGGCAATGTGTGGGAGTGGACGCAGGATACTTTCGGTCCATATCCGGGGTTTGTCCCCGATATGTACCAGGATTATTCTCAGCCACTGTTCGGTAGTACTAAGGTTTTACGTGGTGGGGCCTGGACGACACGTGCACGTATGATCCGAAATACCTGGCGAACTTATTATGGCCCCGATCGTAATGATGTATTTGCAGGTTTTCGTACCTGCACTTTACAGGACCTTTGCACGAAGTGATTTTTTACCCCATGATCGCGTTTTTTTACGGGTAAGTAATGGCTCAATAATGACTTAGTTATTTTAGGAGGCCTGTTGAGCACCAATAAAATTCAATTTCATGACCTGCATCCGAGTAATGACGACTTCGCTGCCGACGTGATAAACGGCCTAAGTCAACGGCCTGCCGCTATTCCGCCAAAGTATTTTTACGATGCGAAAGGCTCTAAATTATTTGATGCGATAACCCAGCTGCCCGAGTATTACCCAACTCGAACCGAGATCGGTATTTTGTCAGCCAATACGGCTGAGATTGCTGAGCATGTGGGTACCGGTAGTCTGATCGTCGAACCCGGTGGTGGCAGTTGCGCCAAAGTGCATATCCTGTTGGAAGGGTTGAAGCCGCGTGCCTACGTACCGATGGATATCTCCAAAGATCATCTGCAGCTGGCAGCAGAAGAGCTGGCAGTTGCCTTCCCCTGGTTAGAGATCCATGCCGCCGCTACTGACTTTACCCGTAATATACAACTACCTCCAAGCACGCCTGAAGGTACGCTTGTTGCATTCTTTCCCGGTTCAAGTATCGGCAACTTTGATCAAGATGGGGCGGTCGATTTTCTTACTTCAGTTGCTGAACTGGTCGGCCCGGGCGGTTATCTGTTAATCGGTGTCGATCTGAAAAAAGATAAAGTGATCCTGGAGGCCGCATATGATGATGCCGGTGGAATAACGGCAGAATTCAATCTGAACCTGTTAGCAAATATCAATCGCGAACTGGGTGGCAATTTTGATCTCAATGCATGGCGGCATAAGGCGCTATACAGTGAACAAATCGGGCGTATAGAAATGCACCTTATCAGTCAGAAAAATCAAACTGTTATGATAAATAAAACCTCATTCAGCTTCGCCCAGGGTGAGAGTATTCACACCGAAAATTCCTATAAGTATACGACCGAAGAATTCATCACCCTGGCAAAACGAGCAGGCTTCCAGTCCGATGCGCTTTGGGTTGATGCGAACAAGCTGTTCAGTGTTCATCTGTTTCGTGCGCAGAGCCTTAGTAAATAATGCAAAACAATAAGTCACCCGTAGTAAAGGATCTGGTACTGATCGGTGGTGGGCATGCACATGTCACCGTATTGAAGCGTTTTGGAATGAAGCCGGTGCCGGGGCTGCGTATTACCTTGATCACCCGTGATATACACACACCGTACTCTGGTATGTTACCTGGATATGTCGCCGGACATTACGATTATGATGACTGCCATATCGATCTTGGACCACTCGCACGATTTGCCGGTGCGCGCCTTTATCATTCAGAAGTTGAAGGCATAGATATTGAGCAAGGCAAGGTGATTGCTTTAGGACGCCCTTCGATTGCCTATGATCTACTGTCCATTAACACCGGCTCCAGACCCAACAGCATTGACGTACCGGGGGTGGATGAATATGCAATCGCCGCCAAACCCATCGATGCATTTTTGACCAAATGGGATGAGCTGCTTGAGCGAGTGCATTTGAGTAAAGGTGAATTTCGGGTGGTTGTCGTAGGGGGTGGGGCAGGCGGTGTGGAACTGGCCTTATCAACCCAGCATCGTTTACAGAACCTGTTAAAACGGGTGGGCGATGAACCACAACGGCTGAAATACACTTTGCTTGCCGAGAGTGACAGCGTCATGTTTATGCATAATGCAGGCGTACGAAAACGGTTTGAGCGAACCTTTGCCGAACGTGATGTCACCATCAAAACCAGAAGCCGGGTTACTGAGGTTAAATCAGATCAGGTTATGCTCAGTGATGGCACTTCAGTCGCTGCCGATGCCGTTATCTGGGTAACCACGGCAGCCGCGCCCACCTGGCCGGCTGAAGCCGGGCTTGCGGTTGATGAATCCGGGTTTATCCGGGTGAATGAAAATTTACAATCCCAGTCGCATGGAGAGTTATTTGCTGCAGGTGATATTGCGTCCTTAGTCGATCCGAGACCAAAGTCAGGGGTGTTTGCCGTTAGACAAGGACCCGTACTCGCCGACAATCTCAGGGCAGCGGCTACGGGTGGCCGATTACGTCCATATCACGCGCAGAAGAACTTCCTTGGCTTAATCAGCACCGGTAATAAATACGCCATGGCATCACGGGGGAATTGGTCGTATGAATCTGCCTGGTTGTGGCATATAAAAGACTGGATTGATCGGAGATTCATGCGTAAGTTCAATGAATTGCCCGAGATGGATGAAGAACAAAGTCCAGCGCTGGATTCCGGTATTGCTGATGCCGCTGCTATCAAGGAACTATCGACTTTAGCCATGCGCTGTGGTGGATGTGGAGCGAAAGTTGGGGCAACGGTGTTATCCAGAGTCATGCAGCGCCTGCCTGATGACCGGCGTGATGATGTACTCATCGGCCGCGACGCCGCCGATGACTGCGCCATGCTTGCTGTGCCTGAAGGAAAGGTGATGGTGCAGAGTGTGGATTACTTCCGTGCCTTTATCGAAGATACTTATACCTTTGGAGCGATAGCCGCCAATCACGCTTTAGGCGACCTTTTTGCCATGGGAGCAGAACCACAATCGGTATTAGCTATTGCCACCGTACCGTATGGTCGCGAGCGAGTCGTTGAAGAATCTCTATACGACTTATTGGCGGGTGCACTACATATTCTGCAACCAACTGGCGCGGTGCTGGCCGGTGGTCATTCCAGTGAAGGGGCGGAACTGGCTTTTGGATTAACCGTTAATGGCTTGATCGACCCGGCCAAGGTGTGGCGTAAGCGTGGGCTGAATCCCGGTGATGCCCTGGTGCTGACAAAAGCAGTGGGCACGGGTACCTTGTTTGCGGCGGAAATGCGAGGCAAAGCCAAAGGTCGTTGGATAGATGCCGCTACTCAGTCCATGCTGGTATCGAACCAACAGGCGGCAGCATGCCTGCAGCGTTTTAATGCCACAGCCTGTACCGACCTGACGGGTTTTGGAATCATCGGTCATCTAATAGAAATGACCAAGGCCTCTGAAGTGGATGCCACAATAGTCATGGATGCCTTACCCTTGCTGGATGGCGCCATGGATACTGTCGCCGCCGGCATCCTATCCTCACTACAGCCACAGAACCTACGTTTACGACGTGCCGTGCAAGAGTTCGAAAACGCGTCAAAACACCCGGTATTTCCATTATTGTTTGATCCGCAAACCGCGGGAGGGCTGTTGGCCGGTGTTCCGGCAGAGCAGGTCGACGCCTGTGTAGATGAGTTACGATTATTAGGTTATTCAGATACCCAGATTATCGGCCAAATAGAAAAATTATCTGATGAACAGGCACCGATAAAAATTGCTTGAGAAAACCGACCAAAGATTGTCGTCAAGAGCCGTAGTGATGTAATCAATAGTCTGTTAGAAGTCGCAATATCTGATATTACGTAATTTACATATTATGCAGACGATCACTGCAACAGAGCTTGCGCGAAACCTGAGAAATGTCCTGGACCAAGTAGAGTTCCGTCTTGAGAGCGTGACCATCATCCAGTGATCGTAGATCACGGGTGTCATCTCACCGCGTCAAATCCTAAAAAGCGGTTCTAGCCCTTGGTCCTGATTTTTTCTTCGCTGCGGTTTCGATGAACTGAAGCGATTGAGTGCCGTCCACAGCTCGGTGCCTTTCCAGGGATCTTCTGCTTGACCGTATAACACCAGGCTGAGCCGCTGTATTTCATTTGCGAGATCACCCGAGCAACGCCCGGCGAGCAGATCCAAGCTCGTTGCGGGATCTTCCGGCCACCGGATAGCTGACCAGGCCAGCAGCGTGTTTTTGGTTGCAACGGGATCCCCTCTTTCACATGCTTGCCGAATCCCTTTGATAGTTTTCGCGGCATTGGGTTTTTCAGCGTCAGAGTTTAAGGGCGCGCGGGTAGGGCGGCGGCTGTGCCACCACAGGACTAAGGTTACTGTCCATCCCAGGCCCAGGGCTGTGCTGATCACGATCCATATCAACGAATTAGATTGCGTGCTGTTGCCAAGGGTGTGGGCAGCGATTGTTGCGTTGGGTATGCTTTGCTGTTGCCGTGGATCGGTTCTAATTGATGTTACAGGTAAGGCAGGGGGCTGAGTTGTCGGACTAGGTGTCGCCTGCACGGTGACCTTGCGGGCGGGCAGTCGGGCGTATTCCAGGTGCTGGGTTTCGGTATTCCACCAGGGAATTTCGATTGCGGGCAGTACAAATTTACCGACTTTGCTGGGGATCAGGGCGATCTTTTCCTGACGCCTGCCGAGCACGCCGTCCGGGTTAAAACTATCCTCCAGCGAGGGCTGGTCGGGATATTGCTTGAAGGTCTCGGGTACGGCCGGTTGCAGTTCGGGTAACTGTCCGGAAGTGAGTCCACCGGCAATCAGCGCCAGGGTTCGTGTTATAGGTTCCCCTACCTTGAATTCAGGAGGATTTTGAGACCAGGTTTCATGGAGTTGCAATTGATTTGCCGGCAGCCAGGTTCTGCCGGTGAAAAGGTCTGGAATGGGTCTGGCATTGAGTTGAATGGTCTTCGATCGCGACCTTAGCATGCGTGGTCTGCTGCGAAAGGAGTCGAATAGAGAACGCCGCCCCGTGCTGAGCTGTCCGGTAAACACCACGGGCTCTATGGTGATACTGCCACTGCTCTGAGGAAAAATCGCATACTTGCGTTCCACCACTAGATAACGCTTGCTCTGACGCTGGGTTTCGAAATTAGTATCATCGCCCAGTTTTTCAATAACCGCCTTCGCCCCTGACAGTTTTGGCTCGGTCAGGCTGGAGTTTTGGGTATTGACCGCACGAAATAGGCGAATGGTATAGACCACTTGGGCTTGTACATAGGGTTCGCGTGGTTGGGCATCCAGCTCAAAAAAGACCTCTTCGCTGCCTTGACCTGCCTGCGGAGCTGCCGCATTGGTAACGGTAATGATCTTTACCGGACTGGAATCCTTACCAACCCTGATCGAGGGTATCTCCTGCCGACCGACATTCTTTGCCATCACATCGAGGGTCCAGCGGGTAAGTGCGCGGTAGTCGCCATTGATCATGTTTATACTGGTGCTTTGGCTGCGGCTAAGGATGTCGAAGTTCTTCTCTAACGGGGAAAAGTCCGGACTGCTGTTCACGGAGGCGTCAATCTCAAAATAGAGTTGAAAAGACTCATTGATGTGCACTACATCGCGGTCTATTGTCAACTTGACTGAACTCAGGGCGGCGCTCGTGCAAACCAACAGTAGCAAGGCCGAAAAAATTCTATACAGAGTGACTACCATGGTTGTGATTCCCGATCATTTGGTCTGGAGCGTTGTTGATAGAGATATTGAAACTTACGCCGCAGCAGTCCACCGGGGTCATCCGGGATACGGCGCAGCCACTGCTCGGTGGCTTGCTGAGATTCATCCAGGGTATCCATGGGTTTTTCAGTTTGCATCTTCGGTTCTGCAGCACTCTCAGGGGGGGCCGCTTCTGGTTCCTGGGTCTGTTCCGGTGTAGGGGCTTGTGCCTGCTCTTGTTGTGATTCCTGTGGTCTGGCGTCTTGGATCGACCCTTGCGGGGGTGCGTCAGACTGCTGCTCTTGGTCTAACGATTGTTGTTGATCTTGCTGCTGTGATGATTGTTCCTGTTGCTGATTTTCCTGCTCAGGATTCTGTTGATCAGAATCGGATTGTTTTTCCTGTTGCTCGGGCTGTTGCTTGTCCAGCAGTTTTTGAATGAGATCGCGGTTGTATTCGGCATCCTGGTGATCGGGGTTCTGTTCGAGGGCCTGTTGGTAGGTCTTGATGGCTTCCGGATAACGTCCCAGGCGGGCCAGTGCATTGCCTTGGTTGTAAAGACTCTCACTGTCATCTAATCCCTGTAGAGATTGCAATGCCTGTTCATAGCGCTTACTGCGGTACCAGGCCGTGCTTTTCCATCCGGGATGATTGAACAAGTTTGCGGCCTTCTCGGCATCACCGTCCTGCAGCGCCCGGCTGGCCTGTTGGTCCGCACGCAGCCATAGGTCCGTCCAGTCCAAGGCTTGGGCCGACTGCGGGGGAGGCAGCAACAGTAACATCAGCATCACCAGATAGCCTCGCCGGAAGGCCAGGGCAGTCAGAGGCAGAACCAGCAGCAATAGCCAGGGGCCTTTTTCCTCCCAGCGTTCGGTGGTTTGCCCCGTCTCGTCGACCCGGGTCAGCAAGCGGTCGATGCGGTATTGGGCGAGCAGGGCCAGGGTGTCCTGATCGTCTGCGCGCAGCTCGACATAGATTCCGCCGCCCCGGCGAGCCATGTCCATCAGTGCTTCGTTATTGAACTTGGGAACGACAATGGCGCCCTGTCTATCCTTGAGAAAGCCGCCTGTCGGCAAGGGGATGGGGGCACCCTCGGGCGTTCCTATCCCCAGGACGGAAAGCCGGTAACCCTGTTCCACCAGTCTTTGTGCAGCAGCCGAGTCGCGTGCCTCGGGGAGGGCATCGCTGATCAGCAATACATCGCCTCGTTGAAAACCGGATTGTTTCAACAATTCCCCAGCCTTGGTCAGGGCCAGATCCAGGCGGCTGCCTTGGGTCGGCATCAGGTCCGTGGTCAGGGCGGGCAACTGGGAGGCGATGGTCGCCGTGTCATCGGTCAATGGGGTGACGACAAAGGCCTGCCCAGCGTATGCCAACAGGGCGGTTTGGCCGTCCTGGCGCTGGTTGAGGATATCGGCAATCTTGAAGCGGGCGCGGACTAGGCGGCTGGGCGACAGATCGGTGGCATCCATGGAGCGTGACAGATCCAAGGCAATGACCAGGGCGGACTGATTCCGGTAGACCGGTTGGGGTTGCCGTTCCCAGGTGGGACCGGCCAGGGCCGTAATGCCTGCGATAGTGCACGATGCCAGGGTGTAGAGCATCCAGGGCTGCCGATTGGTCGGACGGTCGATCAGGATATAGGGCAGCAGCTGGGGATCACACAGCGATCCCCAGCTGTGTCGGTCGAGTCTGCGCCTGATCAGCAGCCAGAGCATGATCGCCATGGGAATCAGGGCAAGGAACCAAACTGGCCTGAGAAAATGAAATTCTGCAAGGTCCATGAGATTTACAATCGACCGAGAATTCGGCCCAGGGCCAACAGGGCCGACAGTAGCAGCGCTCCTGAGAGCGGCCACGGAAACAAGGCGGTTTTAGGTCGGAAACTTTCCGCATCCTGCGCTACGGGTTCCAGTTTGTCTAAGAGTCCGTAGATTTTTTGGAGTTCCTCTGTGTTCTTGGCGCGAAAATAGCGTCCACCGGTCTTTTCCGCAATGGTCGTCAAGGTCTTTTCGTCCAATTCGCTAGCGGGATTGACATAACGGGTGCCGAACAGGTCACGTACCATCATTTTATCCGCGCCGATCCCGATGGTATAGATCTTCAGTCCCTCGCGGGCAGCGAGATCCGCCGCGTCCAGTGGAGTGACCTCACCGGCCGTGTTGGCGCCGTCGGTCAACAGGATCAATACCCGCTGCCCCTGCTCCCGGCGACGTAATCGTTTGACGGCCAGGCCGATGGCATCACCGATGGCCGTGGCCCTTCCCGCGAGTCCAATGACCGCTTCCTGCAATAAAATATCTACCGTCTGCCGGTCGAAGGTCAGTGGGGTCTGCGAATAGGCCTGCTCTCCGAACAGAATGAGTCCGATACGGTCACCTTCGCGTTTTTGGATGAATTCCCCGGCCACTCGCTTGGTTGCCGTAAGCCGGTCTACTGTCCTCCCACCGATGAGGAAATCCCTTTCCTGCATGGATCCTGACAGATCCACCGCCAGCATCAAGTCGCGTCCGCTCACCGGCAGTTGGATGAGATCACCCAGCCATTGTGGTTGGGCACTGGCGCTGACCAACATGAGCCATGCAATGGCTGCGATCCACAAAGGCCAGCGCCTGAGGTCCTGCGAAGGCGTGCCGGCGCCGGGTTGAGCGAAATCCTCAAGCCTGGGGACCCGCAGGGCCGCGCCTTCGTGAGGCGGGACGGATGACAGAAAATGCCGGTAGACCCAAGGCAGGGGGAGCACGATAAACAGCCAGGGCCATTCGAAATGAATCATGACCGCTGCCCAAGGGTTCGATCGGGCAGCGATGCTAGCCAGTCTTCGCACAGGATCAGCAGGGCTTGGGCATCGATCTGAGCATGGGGGCGGTAAGGGGCCTGCGTGAGGACCTTACCGGGACCCTTGGAGAACCTCTGGTCCTCCAGAGTTTGATCGAGCAGCTCCAACCACGCCTTGCCTGTAACGGAGGCTGTCGTCGCTCGCGGGTAATGAGCGATACAGACGCGTCTCAATAAAATCGACAGATCTTCAACCAGGCGTTGGGGGTTGCGGTGTTGCTCATAGGCCTCGCGCAGGGATTGAAATTGGGTTCGGGAAAGCCGTTTCAATGAACGTCGTTTCTTCAGCCTGCGCCGATGTATCCAAAGTCCGGCAATCAATATGGCCAGGATGAACAATAAGAGCAACCACCAGCCGGGCGCCGGCGGCCACCAACTCACCGGTTCGGGGAGGTGGATGTCACGCAGGGGTAACTGTTGCGGATCGTTGGTCATGGGTACAGCCCCTCGCGCAGGACATTCAGCGGTTGTTGCGCCGTGCTGCAGGACAAGAAATAGAGGCCGAATTGCCGGGCCAGCGTTTGCAGGTATTGCTGATGGTTTTTAAACCGGTGTTCGTAATCTTCTCTGAACTGCCGGTTCCCCGTGTTGAGGGTCAATTCCTGTTGGCCGTCACTGAGTCGATAGCACCCCTTTGCAGGGAGGTGGTGTTCCAGTGGGTCATGGATAAATAACATGACAATATCATTGTGGCGGTTCAGCTGGATGAGCAGTGAACGTGCTGCTTCCCCCATACCGCGGAAATCACTGAGTAGAAAAATCAGGCTGCCGGGGCGTACCACGCGCTGCAGGCGCTTCAGGGCCTGCAATTCTGCATCTGCACTCGCTTCGGGGCTCGGGACCTCCCGCCAAGCCGGGTGTTCCGCCAGCTGTTTGATCAGGTGTAGCGTCCCGACCTGTCCTCGAACAGGCTTGAGTTCCTGATGATCCTGTTCGGAAAAAATAATACTGCCCACCCGGTCACCGTGATGATGGGCGCTCCAAGCCAGCAGGGCTGCGGCTTGGGCGGCACGAACCGATTTGAAGGCCCCACGGGTGGCAAAAAACATCGTCGAGCGGTAATCCACCCACAGAAAAACCGGCCGTTCTCGTTCTTCGCGAAACATCTTGGTGTAGGGTTTTCCGGTGCGGGCGGTGACTCGCCAGTCAAGATGGCGCACCTCGTCTCCCGCTTGATAGGGGCGGGCCTCGTCGAATTCCATGCCACGCCCCTTGAATGCCGATCGATAGCCGCCGCCTTGTTGGGCACGTATAAGGCGTGATCTGAGGGGTAGAGTCGCCGCCGTCCGCTGCAGTGCAATCAACCCGGAGATGGATACCCGAGCCGGACTATGATCGAGACTGCTTTGCTTTGGCGGAGTCCGCTGGGAGTCAACGCCACTGAAGGATGATTTACCCCGCAATACCCGGCTCAGATCGATCATGGTACCGCGATGCGGGATATCAGTTCCGTGATGAAAAAATCCGTGGTGATGCCTTCGGCCTGGGCCTCGTAGCTCAACAGGATTCGGTGGCGCAGCACATCGGGTGCGACCGTCTGTATATCCTCCGGGCCCACGTAATCGCGTCCCGCCAGCCAGGCATGGGCCCGGGCGCAGCGGTCCAGCGAGATCGTGGCCCGGGGACTGCCGCCGTATTGCAGCCAGCGCGCGAGATCGTCTCCATAGGCCTTTGGTTGACGCGTCGAGAGCACCAGCTGCAGCAGGTAGTCCTCCACGTTTTCGGCCATGTAGATGTCGAGCACCGCTTGGCGGGCATCAAGGATGCTTTCGACCTCGATCGGAGGGTGTTCTGAAGGTTCGCCGGTGGCCGATTGCCGGGCCTCGGAACGCGCCAGATCCAGGATCTTTTTTTCCTCCTCCGCCTTTGGGTAGTCGATCCTTACATGCATGAGAAAACGGTCCAGCTGGGCCTCGGGCAAGGGGTAGGTGCCTTCCTGTTCGATGGGGTTCTGAGTGGCCATGACCAGGAATAGTTCAGGTAGGCGGTAGGTCTTGGGACCCACCGTAATCTGACGTTCCCCCATGGCCTCGAGCAATGCGGATTGTACCTTGGCCGGGGCCCGATTGATCTCATCGGCAAGGATCAGGTTGTGGAACAGGGGGCCGGGTTGAAACTTAAAGGTTCCGTCCTGCGGCCGGTAGATTTCCGTGCCGGTCAAATCCGCGGGCAGCAGGTCCGGGGTGAATTGAACACGATGGAAATCGCCCTCTACCCCTTCACCGAGCACCTTTATGGCGCGTGTCTTGGCAAGACCCGGCGCCCCTTCCACCAGCAGATGGCCATCTGCCAGCAGGGCGATCAAGAGGCGGTCGATGAGTATCTCCTGACCGATGATCTGCTGTTTGATGTATGACTTCAATCGGTCGATAGGACGGGATACAGAGGGATGTTCTTCTCTGCCCAGTAGTGCTGATGGCGGGGTGGCGGCTTCACCGGAGGAGTGCATGGGGTTTTATCAACAGTCCTTCTAGGAGTTTAATTATTCACAATTATTCACAATTATCCATAGATATTGGGAATATTGTAAAGCTATGCAATGGGTATGTTCAATTATGGGGACTGACCAAGAAAAATGGGATTAGTTCGGATCTGAGAATCGGAGAATTTTGGGTGTTGGTCGGTTTCATGTGTCTGGATAAATCTCTAAGGGTGCTCAGGAATAGCCATCAACACACCAAAGGTCCAAGACAATTGCCAGAGCACTCGGCAACTGTTTCTTCACCACTGTTGAAATAAGTTATAACGAGGGATATTTGGCCCCCAGGAGAATCCTCGGGACAGCTGCGGCTAGAAATGATGCTGGTAAAACCTGTATGTTTCAATTTAGAATAAAAGTTAGATTTAGGTGGATTAGAAACGTTACAGCGGTGGTCGCTCGCATGAGATACAAAATAGCCAAAATAACGAGGAATGATGCAGTTCGAATCAACTCGTCTTGTATCCTAAGCAAGAGACCACCGCTATAATAACCCTAATGTTAAAACCTAGTATGCAACAACTTCTGCAGGAAAATAAAGTTCTTCGACAACGTGTGGCAGAGTTGGAACAGCAGCGTGAACCCCCCTCAGACTCAACGTCTCTCAGTCATCTGGAACAGGCATTTCATACCCTGGTGAAAGGGATGGCGGGCTGGACCGGTCAAGCCTATTTTGATCAGATTGTCTGCCGACTTTGTGATTGGTTTGGCGCCGACGGTGTGTGTATCTGTCTGTTCACCAAAGAAGGCAAGGTGCGAGGTGTTTCCGAGGTAAGGAATGGGCGTATGGTGCAGGAGTCGGAAGACCGAATCCCCGGTTCGTTATGGAAGAACATTGTGGAGCAGGGTATTTTTCGCTATCCGGAAGTGGCTGATAGGCCGTTCGCAGATGATCCCCAGTTGGCGCAGCTGGGCGTAAAGGGCTTGGTCGGTATCGCCATCAAGAATATGGATCATGAAATGCTGGGCGTTATAAAAATCGTGTCGGCAAGGCCGCTCCATCCACCGACCCACTGGCAGAGTATTCTGGAGGTGGTGGTGGACAGAACCGCGGCTGAACTGGAGCGGCTCCGGGCCGGCAGGACCCTGCGGGAACGCACGGCCTTGCTTGACGGCATTCTAAAATCGTCCACCAGTGTGGCCATCGCCGCCACTGATATGAACTTGCGCATTACCTATTACAATCCTGCCGCGGAGAAAATGTTTGGTTACAAGGCGGTAGAAGTGATTGGCAAGACCGTCCCGGAACTTCATGTCCGGGTTGGGATGGACTCCTCCCGCTTGCGGCAGGTCATCGAAATCGTCAAAGCAAAGGGAGAATACCAATATGGTGTGGAACAGCGGAAAAATGGGGAAAAAAACTATACCGAGTGCCATATCTTTCTCATCGTTGATACGCAGGGTGAGTCCGTGGGTTTTACGCTCATGGCTGAAGATGTTTCCGAGCGTAGACGTGCCATGGAGCTTATTGTTCATCAGGCCCGGTTCGATGCCCTGACAGAACTTCCCAATCGGCGTACCATGATGGAACGCTTGGTTCAGGCATTGTCGCGCTGCCGTCGGCATGGTCACCTAGGGGCCCTGGTCTACTTGGATCTGGATCACTTCAAGTCCATTAACGATTCCCTGGGTCATGCGGTGGGGGATGGTCTGCTACAGTCCATTGCGCAGTGTCTGCAACGGGCTTCTCGTCGGGAAGATACGGTATCTCGAGTGGGCGGAGATGAGTTCGTGATCCTGTTTTCCGAGCTCAGTGACAAACTAGAGGCCGCTTCCCAGCAGGCCCAAGTTGGGGTAGACAGTATTCGCAAGCTGCTGTCCAGCACACTCCACTCTATTCAGGGTAATGAGTTAAGTACTACGGCATCCTTCGGCATCGCGCTGTTTCCCACCGGTGATGAAACCGCGGGTGATATTCTCAGGCGTGCGGATACCGCGATGTCCCGGGCCAAGGGTATGGGACGTAACGAGCTCTGTTTCTTTCTCCCGGATATGCAGCGGGCGGCGGAACGGAGGTTAAAATTGCAGAATGACCTATTTCATGTCCTGAACCGAGAGGAGTTGCATCTGCTTTATCAGCCTCAGGTGGATGTGGGGGGGCGAATAGTGGGTATGGAGGCGTTGCTGCGCTGGAGGCACCCTACTCGGGGATTGCTATTACCTCATGACTTCATCCCGGTGGCGGAAGATACGGGAATCATAGTTGCTATAGGTGAGTGGGTGCTGGAGACAGTAGTGAGCAGTGTTAGGGAGCTGGTAAAAAATTCGATTTCGCGTATTGCAGTCAATGTCAGCCCTTGCCAGTTTTTCCAGGAAGATTTTACTAAGGGAGTTGAACATCTCGTGATAGAGGCCGATGTTGACCCAAGCCTGTTGATGCTGGAAATCACCGAAGGCATCATGGTGCACAATCTTGATGATGTCGTTCAAAAGATGAACCATCTGAAGCGCCTGGGAGTCCGCTTCTCTATGGATGATTTCGGTACCGGATACTCCTCACTATCCCACCTGAGACACCTGCCTCTGGATGAAGTCAAGATCGATCACTCTTTTGTCCATGATATCGGAGTTTCACTCAGTAACGAACGGTTGGTGGAAACCATCATATCTATGGCGGTACATCTTGGACTGGATCTGGTGGCCGAAGGCGTTGAGACCGCCGGTCAGTTTGACTTTCTTGCCGGCCGGGGATGCAAGTTATTCCAGGGTAACTATTTTAGTAAACCGGTAACGCTGGATAGTATTGTGGAGCCGTTGCTTTGATGAATGCCGGTGCTGCGATCATGGGTGTAGTTGGTCGTGTATTCACAAGGTATGATGTGAGTGTTCTTCCTTCAGAATTTGATGTTCTACCTTGGCCTTGAACAGCAATTCGTCGGCATTGCGCAAGCGGCGGCTGATCTCTCGGCCCATGTTCATTTGTATCATGGTGAATTGCTCCAGGTTCTTTTCGTAGACGTCGAACAGTAGGGCATTGCTCAGCTCCAGTGCTTTGCTGTCTTTAACCGCACGTACACTGGCGCTGCGAGGAAATAGATCGATCAGGGCCATTTCTCCGAAGCTGTCGCCATAACCGAGATGACGTAACACATATTCGTGACCTTGCCAGGACTTCACTACGGCGACCTTACCTTCTTGAAGCACATACATGGACTCTCCGGCCTCGCCTTCGCGGAAGAAATATTGATCTCTAGGCCTGGTGACCGGCTTGCTCCTAGACACAAGAAAGCTCAGTATCTCTTCGTTGATGCCTCCGAATACGGGCATGGCCTGCAATAATTCGATATATGATTTAGTCATGGCGGGTTTCCCATGAAGAGTTATTGATTCCTGTAGGCAGAAATATTAGCGTCCAAATTTAGTTTTTCTCTAACCGGTGACTATATTTGTAGAATATATTACGGTATAGGGTCTGAACCCGGATATTTCATGAATTACACGCGCCTTCACTTGATCTTTGTTTCCACAAGAAATTTTTCTCAGTCGGCCGTAATCGTGGATACGCCGCTCCTTCGCAAAATCCCTTGTGAAAACAAATCTCTACGCGATCATCGCACA
>JAAEPA010000154.1 GCA_024222475.1 Gammaproteobacteria bacterium
GAGAATTGGGGTGCGTATTTATGAGTCGTCTGGCGCGGAATCGTTATTTTGGTGTTCACGAAAAGGAAAAATTCGTGGCGAAGGGGGCGCTTTGCCTATTGACACGGGTCGGCTAAATGGTGACCCCACGTTCCTGCATTCGCTTCACATTTGCTCGCTACGGGCACGGACATTCGCCGAATACAGCAACTGCTCGGCCACAAGAACCTGCAAACTATCATGATCTACACCCAGATTCTCGATGTGGAGCGGTCGGTGGTTTCGCCGCTCGACCGATTGACAGACTAACAGTCCTTATACGTGCAATATTTTCCGTTCTATGGAGTAACCCCTAAATGGATCTCATGACCCAGAAAGACTAAAATCGATGCGCTGCTTGGCCCGTATCCGCACCGCCTGTCCATTTATCTCCTTGGGCTCAAACCTCCACTGGCGCAGGGCGCGCAACACGGCTCGGTTGAACACATTGGGGGGGTCGGCGGCAACGATCTTCGGGTCTTTTACCTGGCCCTGCCGGTCCACGGTAAACTCCACATCCACGAAACCCTCGATATGCCTTCTCTTGGCAAGTGGTGGATACTGGGGCGGAAGCCGAACGACCGCTGTTAACTCACTGGCGAGGATAAGACTAGAGATCCGATGAGATGACTCGGCCATAACCTCGCCGATATATGGCCCGTTGCCCAACTCCGGAGATAAATCGAGTTCCAGCCGGGGCATGGAAAGAACCGTACGATCCAAAGCGGTGTTTGAAGAGCGTGCTTGGAAAACCTGTTGAGGGGGTTCGATCTTCTGCTGCTCGGGTTTGGGAGGCGGCCGGCGAGGCCTGCTCACGGATTCCGATTGGGCCGCTGTATCCTGGCGTAAGAAATCCAGGGTCGTCACTTCCGTAAATCGTTGAGCAGTCGAATGACGGGGACTAACCATGGTGTGCATTAAAAAAAACAGCAGCCCATTGATCCCTAATGCGATGACCAAGGCCATCAATGATCTCATTGCGGCTTACTCGCCGCCACGGCAACGTTTTGTACACCGGCCAGACGCGCCTGGTCCAAGGCCTGTACCACCAGTCCGGCACGGGCATCCTGATCGGCGAGAATCACTGCCGCCGCCTCCGGATTTTCGGCCTGCAGGCGTTCTATGTATCCGCGTAGGGAGCGGATATCGACCCGCTCTTTGTTGATCCAGATCTCACCCTCTTTAGTCACGGCGACGAGGATACTGGCCTGCTCCTGGGTAATCGCCGTCTTGGCGCGGGGACGACGAACCTCAACACCGGTTTCTTTAACGAACGAGGACGTGGCGATAAAGAAAATCAGCAGAATAAACACCATGTCTACCAGCGGTGTGATGTTGATACTCACCGTACCCTGATGATTGCAGACATGGGATTTACGCATCGCCTTTGAGCCTATTGTCAAATCTAAGGATCTCGCGTTGTGCCCAGGCATCGAGATGGGCGCTAAAATAGACCCCGGACAGGGCAGTGACCAGACCGGCCATGGTCGTGAACAGGGCCTCGGAGATCCCGGTGGCCATAGCACGGACATTGCCGTTGCCGAACAGCATCAGGGCATCGAAGGTCTTGATCATGCCGCTAACGGTGCCCAACAGACCCAACAGGGGCAAAACAATGGTCAGCACTCGAATAGGCTGCAAATGCCACCTAAGCCGGGTGGTAAACTCCGTCGTATGAGCCTCCCTGAGACGGACCAATAACCACGGCTGTCCAGGCCCCCTACCCCATTGCCTGAACTGTTGGGTCCAGTGCTTCATCAATCTCGTCTTCAGTCGGGGCATTGCAAAATAAAAGAACAGATAGCGCTCTAATATAAACACCCACATCAGGATCGACAGGCTTAGAATAGCCCACAGCACATCGCCCCCCTGCTCGATAAACGTCAATAGACCGCGCAAATACTCAACCATCGACGATAACAAGCGGTGGTGCACTCTCAGTCAGCAGCACGGTGCTCTGCTGATCCAATGTTTCGATGAGTCGGTTGGCCCGGCCATTCAGAAAACTGTGCATCAATAATACGGGGATAGCCACAGCCAAACCCAACTGAGTCGTCACCAGCGCCTGAGAGATACCTCCTGACATCAATTTTGGATCCCCCGTGCCGAACAAAGTGATGGTTTGGAAGGTTTCGATCATGCCCGTCACCGTGCCGAGCAGGCCCAGTAGTGGAGTTACCGCCGCCAGAATCGTCAGGGTGGGCAGACCCCGTTGTAAGCGATGGGCCTCCTCGGCCACGCCCTCATCGAGTTGAGCCGCCAGGTTTTCTTTCTGGAGGTTCTCACCTTTACGGACTATGTTCTCGATCCTTGCTAAAGGATTGTTGGTACTGGGCCCATGCCCACTCAACTGCCGCCTTACCTTATGTCCTATCCAGACCAGAACGGCATAGCGCTCGATCACGATCAGCAATCCGACCCCTCCCAGCGCGAGAATCAAGTACCCGATGATACCGCCTTGCTGGATGCGCTCAAGAAGATCTGGAGATTGCACCATCAAACCCAGAATGGCCCCGCGTGAGGGATCTATGGCCACCGCATGGATACCCTCGCTGGAACGCTCCAAATCCCTAGCCATGGCCTGCAATCGGGGAGAGGGCTGACGAGCCAGCTCCACAAGTTTGTCGGCCTCGGCAAGCAGCTTGAGATAATGCCCTTGCGAAATGGCATTAAAGGTCCCTATCCGGGTTATCTGCCGTTCACGCTGCTCGCCGTTGGCCGTGATCACGGGGGCCTTGAAACGGCTTATCTTGCCCGACTCGTTCATTTCCTCCAGCAGCAGCATCCACAGGCCTTCCAGATCCCCGATGGTGGGCGGCCGGCGATCTTGAGCCAATTGATCCAAAAATGCCGTTCGGCCGGGGAGTTGCACGGACACTAGGGAGTTAGCAACCGTATTTCTGGCATCCGCCGCGATTTGTCGCACTGCGGCGAACAAGGTGTTCATGTCTCCCGTACGTTCCTTCAGTTGCTCACCCAGAGAGGATAGTTTATCCTCGTTTTGTTCGAACTCGGACCGCAAGCCCTCGGCCCGCTCCTCGGCACGATCTTGTTGCGCCTGAACCTCGGCAAGCCCTGCCCTTTGATGATTCCGATCGGCGAGGAACCGTCGTTCACGCTCGACGTTATGATCTTGCTCTAGCAGACGATCCTGGCGCACCTGATCGAGCAGCTCATCAAGACTATTGGGAGGCTCGGCGATGGCCTCAGACAATACGCCGAGCAGCAGCATCAGCAACAGCATTCGATTCATGGCGGTGTCTGGGGTGCTGATATAGGCAAGTTAATAAGGTCTGGGGGGGCTTGCTTCTTGGCAATGCGCAATCCCTGGACGACCGATTCGTGAAGCCGCTCGGGCAGGGGCTTCCAGCGTTTCTCCTGCCGATCCCAATAGCCGGCAGTTTTTGCATCGAAGCTGAGATAATACAAAGCCGTGCGACCCAACCGAAGAAATTCCACGGTCCGGACGACTTCCTGCTGGTGCAATTCGCCCCTGTACGCCTCTATAGTATGCCCATATTCGGTCTCAATCCGGTAGGCTTCCAGGATGCGGCGGTATTTCTCCGGCAGTGCGACATCCGCGCGGCTCAACATTTCTCTTAACTCAGCCACCCGCATGCCGCGCTCTTTAGGAAGAAATGGCGCATCCAGTGCTATGAAATGCTCCAGCACCTCCACCATACGCTCCAGCAACGGTACGATACCCCGTTTAGTGACCTCGATCTCATCGAGCTGTCGTTCTACTGCCGCCATCTCGGTCCGCTGATCGGCCAGCAAGCTGCGCATCTGGGAATTGTAGGCCTCCAGATCATCCAGCACCTTGCTGACCAAGCGGTACTGCGTCAGCAATTCCTGAGTCTCATCGTCCAAGGCATCAACACTTCGCTGCGACTTCTTGGCCTCCTTCTGAATGACTTGCTGGGTATTCAACGCAGGGATCAGCTCCTGCGTTTCAGGCGCGGCAGCGATGCTGGAATGACCTCCCCACAGGAAGTAAAAAATAATTACAAAGTAGATCTTTCTCATGACGGTAAAACGGTAGATACATTCCAACATATCATTTTTCAGACAATCAATTACACAAAATATTGGTGCGTACGGCGCACCATACCCCGGTTTGTGTAGGGTGCGACTTGTTCATCCTATCACCTGGCGACATGCTATCGCTGCGACTAATTGTCGCGCGACACTGTGTCACATTTATTAGTAGAGAGGCAAATACTACTATTCAGGATCATCCAGAATAACAAGAACAGTTTATTTAAATCGCTGATTCTTCCAGGAGATCAAATCTATGAAGTTGGACCCCAAGAAGCATTTCTCACCAACCACCACTGTGCTCGCACTGTCGTTTATGATCATGGCGATGCCGGCAACGGCCGAGGATGCCGTTGAGCTGCCCGGTATGGCCGTAACAGAACAGGCCGATGAAGGAATCAACTACAGGGTGGATCCTTCACGCACCGGAATAAGCCGGCCCGGCAGTGCAGAACTGCTCAAGCGCACTCCCGGGGCAAATGTCAATTTCAACGGACCACTGACCGGAATCGCTCAATATCGGGGCATGTTTGGAAACCGCCTCAATGTACTGGTAGACGGCATTAACATCAATTCCGGTGGTCCGAACTCCATGGACCCACCGCTGCACTACATGCCACGCCCTCGCCTGGGCGGGCTGGAAATCATTCGCGGGATCTCACCGGTGAGTTTGGGTCTGGAAACCATCGGCGGCACCGTTATCGCCAACCAGAAACGAGGAGAATTTGGCAAAGGTGATGACTTCGAGGTGGGCGGCTACTTTGATGGTGGAGGGCAGTCCGTCGATGACGGCTATTCTATCGGTGGCACCGTGAACCTGTCCAATGCCCGGCACCGCATTGAGCTCGGTGGCAGTCTCGAGGACGGAGACGACACCGAATTCGGTGATGGCATTATCGCCGATACAGCATATGAGCGTAATAGTTATGACCTGGCTTACGGATACCGCAGTGCTGCCCAGGAGTTCGGGATCAAGTTTTTGCGCAATGCCACGGGGGCGACAGGTACCCCGGCCCTACCCATGGACATCGTATTCTTTGATTCTGATTTCATCAACGGCGACTACCATGCCGATATCGGTAACCTAGCCTTGGAGGCCAAACTGGCTTACTCGAATATCGACCATCAAATGAACAACTTCGAACATCGTGCACCCCCTGCGGATCCTGCGCGATTTCGCTTCACCAATGCCGACAGCCGCGGCTGGTATTATACGATCAAGGCGGTGAAACCTATGGCCGACGGCAAATTGAGTTTCGGTGCAGACGGCAACCTGGCCCGCCACAATGCAACCATATTCAGTCCCAATAATTCGAGTTTCTTCGTGCAGAATTTCAATGATATCAATAGAGACCGGATGGGTTTTTTCGGCGAATGGAGCGGGGATCTCATAGGGGCTTGGGGCTCGGAACTGGGCCTGCGCTACACCCGAGTGGAATCCGATGCCGGCTTGGTGGATGGCTCACCGGCCCAAACGATGGCCGGCCCCCGCCAGTTGCGTGACCGCTTTAACAACGCCGATAGAAACAAGACCGACAACAATATCGACGCCGTGACCAAGATCAATTACCGAATCCGACCCGATCTAAAGGCGGAGCTTGGCCTAGCTCGCAAGACACGTTCAGCGTCATATCAGGAACGCTATTTGTGGTTACCCCTGCAAGCCACGGGGGGTCTGGCCGATGGCAACAACTATGTGGGAAATATTGATCTTGATCCCGAGGTCGCCTACGACATAGAACTCTCTTTGGACTGGCGAACCCGTGGCTTCTATCTAACACCCCATGCATTCTACCGCCGGGTGAATGACTACATCCAGGGCACCCCCGCCACCGATCCCGTAGTCGTCATGGTCAGCACCGCCAATGGTGATCCCACGCCCCTGCAGTTCAGCAATGTGGATGCGCAATTCTATGGTGTCGACCTGGAACTGGGCTACGACCTGCTCAGCCATTGGCACATCGACACCCTGCTGAGTTTCGTACGTGGCGAACGACGCGACATCAGCGACAACATCTACCGAGTCGCCCCGCCCAATGCCACCATTGCCCTGAGCCATCAACGCCGGCGCTGGTCCGCCACCCTAGAAGGTGAATTCTACGCCAGACAGGACAAAATCTCGCAAACCAACGAAGAGACTCCATCGGCGGGCTACGGACTACTCAATCTGTTTGCCCAATACACCCTGCTGGAAGACGCCCGCACCACTGCGACCCTGCGCGCCGGGGTGGACAATGTGTTCGACAAGACCTATAGCCCCCACCTCAACGGCACCAACCGAGTACGGATGAGCGATGTCGCGGTGGGAAATCGCCTGCCGGGCTCCGGGCGCAACCTTTATGCCCGATTGAATGTGGAATTTTGAGCTGGATATACCCACGACGGATGGTTTTTCTGGAATGCTGCGTGCAACCAAATTTATCGTAGAGTGAGGCGGTGTGCTAAGCTACCTGAAACTCATCCGTCATCAGAGTACTGTCGGACAGGTAAACTGCCCTAACTAAAGGGAAATAGGCGACTTGCCCCAGACGATGTCTTCCTCTTACCCGCTTGATAATTCGCAAGGCCACAACCTGCGCCGCCTATTCGTGCTGCGCAACCTCACCATTGGCTGGGAGATCGTTACCGTTGCGGTGACCCACATCGGTATTGGTATCGCCCTGCCGCTGTGGCCGTTGGCAGCGATGATCGCTACCCATGCCGGGATCAATCTGTTGACCTGGCAGCGATTGCGCCACGATGTGCGTATCACAGATAGGGAGTTACTCGCACAGCTGATCCTGGATGTGGCCGTATTCACCACCTTGCTGTATCTAACCGGAGGGGCCACCAATCCCTTTGCCTGGTTCTATCTATTGCCGGTAATCATTGCCGCTACGGTCTTGCCGCGCAGCTATGCCTGGGCGATGGCCGCCATCACTACGCTGTGCTACAGCTATCTGATGATCTATTACGTTCCCTTACCGGGAATGGGCAGCCTGCACCATGAGGGCTTCGGTTTGCATATCTTCGGTATGTGGTTCGGTTTTGTGGTCAGTGCGATGCTGATTGCCCATTTCGTCGCCGATATGGCTCATACCTTGCGTGAGCGAGATCACAAGCTTGCGCAGATCCGCGAACAGGCCTTGCGTGACGAACGGCTGGTAGCATTGGGAACCTTGGCCGCCGGTGCCGCTCACGAACTAGGCACCCCGCTGGCGACGATGGCTATTCTCAGCGGGGAGATGCAACAGGATTACCCAAAAGACCGATTCGAGGACCTGTTCGATAGACTCACCATCCTAGACGAGCAGATAACGCGCTGCAAAGATGCGCTGTCGGTGATCTCAGCCTCTGCCGGAGAGATTCGCGCGGAGTCGGGGCACCCCATGAGCATAGATCGGTATCTGAAAAACATCCTCGGCCAGTGGCGTGAGCAGCGGCCCGGGGTATCGCTTGATTATCGACAGGGTGGCCATAGCCCGGCCAGTCGAATCATTGCAGAGCGCACCCTCAGTCAGGCTCTGATCAACATTTTGAACAACGCTGCGGATGCCTCGCCCGACCGGATCGAAGTGGATGCCCGATGGGATGCATCTGAACTCGTGTTTCAAGTCTTAGATCATGGCGACGGATTGGCCCCCCATGCCGAGACGCTGATAGGCAAGGCACCATTCTCTACTAAAGACCAGGGACTGGGTATCGGCCTTTTCCTAGCCCAAGCGACCATTCGGCGTTTGGGTGGTAAGATGACACTTTTCAATCATGAGGGTGGTGGGGCCTGTACCCGAATAGCCCTGCCATTGTTAGTCCCTTAGAGTTGGCGGTTGAAAAACTGACAACTGACAACTGGTAACCTCCCCCGCATGAACGAACGCCACAGACTTTTACTGGTAGACGACGATCCGACCTTTTGCCGGGTACTTGGCCGTGCCCTGAAAAAAAGGGGTTATGAGGTATTGATCGCCCATGATCTCGCTACGGGCACCACCCTGGCCAGGCAGCATAAACCGGAATTCGCCGTGATCGATCTACGCATCGGCCAGGAATCCGGGCTGGTTCTGACCGAGCGACTCTCAGGCTCGAACCCGGACCTGCGCATAGTCATCCTCACCGGTTATGCCAGTATCGCCACTGCGGTGGAAGCGATCAAGCTCGGCGCTATTCACTATCTGACCAAGCCCACCAACGCGGACGAAATCGTTGCGGCACTGCTTGGCGGTGATGATACTGATAACTCCCCATCACCGCCGGAGAAACCACTTTCAGTCAAAAGACTGGAATGGGAACACCTGCAAAAGGTGCTCCTGGAGCACGGTGGCAATATCTCCGCAACCGCACGGGCCTTAGGCATGCACCGACGCACTTTGCAGCGCAAATTACAGAAACACCCCGTTCGAAAATAACACACCTGCGGCTTTACTTACATTCGACCGGGCGCACTGGCGCATAACCACTATTCTGGAGGATGCATTGCCCCTCGTCACTCAGGATCCAGTCGATATATTCCTTGGTCTCCCCTCTAGTGGTCTACCAACATAGTATTGATGGGTACAGCGAGGCGAGAAGCGGCTAGCTGCTAGGCGTGTGACCGCAGGACTAGCTGTAGCGTGTCAAGGGAGCACAACAACGCAGATGGCCGCTTCTCGCCTCGCCCGAAGGAAGCCCCCCAAATGCGCCACTGCGGCGTTGCGATCCTTGAAAAGGGCACCCTGCGGACC
>JAAEPA010000155.1 GCA_024222475.1 Gammaproteobacteria bacterium
CATCCCGATCCTCTTGCGTCATCCCGATCCTCCTCTTACGTCATCCCGGCGCAGGCCGGGATCCGGGGTCGGAGGAATAATTCCAGGGTTCACTATAGGGGTAGGGAAAAGCTCGCGCTTTCCCCTCCCTCCGAACCGTGCATGCGATTCTCTCGCACACGGCTCTCCAGTCGATCGTTTCCTCATCGGGATTGGCATAAACTCAATCGGGCTTCGTGCATGGTAAAAAGCCCCATCTCCGTAAAGTAGATATTTCGCCAACGCTTTTGTGGATATAAACTGATCCCGCAGCCTTTTCGTTTGTTACGACTTAGCAGCATAGCGCGTAGACGACGACGTAGGAAACCATCGATCGCCTTGAATTCATAGCGATGGGCATGTTTGAAGTAATTAAACCAACCTCTCAATACTGGATTGAGTTCGGCTATGATACTTTGCATGCTTCCGCTACGACTGCGCTTGGTCATTTCCCGGATTTTACACCGTATAGCTTTTCGGCTTTTAGAGCGAACCCGTCGCTTTCCTGCTTCAAATCGATAACCCAGGAATTCAAAACCCTGTCCTTGCTCTCGGCAGTCACCAATATGGGTTTTGTCAGGGTGTAATGTTAAACCATGAGTCTCCACCCATTTCCTGACTAGTCCTAGCGCTCTTTCTGCATCGGCCTGATTTTTACACAGAATGACAAAATCATCCGCATATCTCACCATCTTCAACCCTGACTCGGCGATATGTAGGTCCATTGGGTGCAAATAGATATTTGCCAATAATGGACTTAACACCGCTCCCTGTGGGGTTCCTCCCGTCGGGGTCCAGCGTTCCATGCCCTCCATCACTTCCTGGTGCAGATATTGCTCAATCAGGCCAAGCAATCGCTTGTCACTAATACGCTGTTCTAGCAGCTGCATCAATAACTCGTGCGGGATACTGTCAAAATAGCTTTGCAAATCAGCATCCACCACATAGGTGTAGCCAGCTTTTAGCCATTCATCCACTTCCCGCAGCGCATCTTTGCAACCTCTTTGCGGCCTGAATCCATAACTCATATTCAGGAATTCATGTTCGAATATCGGTTCAATTACTTGCTTCACCGCCGCCTGTACTATCCGGTCTTTGACCGTTGGGATTCCCAGGGGGCGATACTGACCACCTCCTTTGGGAATATACACACGTTTTACTGCGTCAGGTCGGTAAGCCTGCTGTTTGAGTGCATCCTGTAGCTCTTGAAGATATGGGTCCGCACAATCACTAAAACGTTCTATGCTGACCCGATCTATTCCAGCTGCTCCCCGATTTGCCTTGACCTGTTGCCAGGCCGCATCCAGAGTCGCTTTTGCATACACCTTGTCTATCAGACTAAACCATTTCCCTCCTTTTACCCCGTTAACCAGGGCTGCCAACATACGTTCTGACCATACCGATGTTTCCATCCACGCAGGGATGTCTGTTCCTTGTTTAGTTGTTGCCAACACTGACGGACTGACTTCTTCTTGTCTCATGGGTATTGCCCTCTCGTATCTCTCTTCCTACTCCCCTTCGCTCGGACCCGCTTTGCTAACCGGCCTTTTCCCAAGTCAAGTACATGGGCTCGAATCTGATTTCTGCGGTTCATGTCAACCTGTGCTTTGTTCTACAGTCTGCTCTGTTTTCTTTGATTCGAGTCTTAACCTGATGCACTACTATGAGAGCTCTGACTTCTGGCTGCCGTTACCGCAACAGACAGATCTCCCTGCTTATCTCGCTTTACCTTCTGATCATTCCATCTCCAAACACACTTTGTTGTCTGATCATCGTTTCGCTCGCCAATACAACGTGATCAGTGTATTTCAAGCTTCGCCATGGATCCGTAGGCTCGCTACAACAAAATACCGAATCGAGCTCGTCATCCTACGGACTGATCTTTCACCTCCAGCTGCTCTCCACCCCACCTCATAGTGACGCAGTTACTTTCAGTTACGGAGTTATGGCATACTCCGACACGGACTTTCACCGTGCTGATAAAGCGCCTTCGCAGGCGCACGGATCCCGGCCTGCGCCGGGATGACGGGGCGCTGCGGAATGACGCGGATACCAGTGTTTTGTTATTGCGACAAAAGCTGACAGAATACGCGCATGGATTTTTCGGAACTCTCAACCCCGGCACTGCTTCTCGACAGGGACAGGCTGATGGTTAACATCGCCCGCATGCAGGCCATCGCGGACCGTCACGACGTGCAGCTACGCCCACACCTGAAGAC
>JAAEPA010000156.1 GCA_024222475.1 Gammaproteobacteria bacterium
CTGGTGATATTGGTTTATGCAAATTGGGGTCGGTCCCGCAGTGATTTGATTTTATACCTAGATCACTGTAAGTGATCGTGCTTATAGATTGTAATATATTGATTCGTAAAGCGAATTAGAGACCAAGTGTAATCCATATTGGGATTCATGAGGGAGCAAATATCACACTAGGGATCAAAAGGTTGCGCTATGTGAGTGCGATAACCTGCAGTATCTAGATTATTAGAACAAAGCATATCACTTCCGCGCTATGCCGGCGCTTGCGGAGTTTGAAGGGGAATAGGGGAACTTATTTTAGGAGTGATTTAGCAGAGATCTCAATAAAGTCATCCCTGAAAAAGATCATTGGATCCCTTGAACCGGTGTTCACCGGTCAAGCCACCGTTGCTATCCCGGATATTTCATGAATTTGCGCGATGATCACGTAGAGATTTGTTTTAACAGGGGATTTTACTCCAAGCATCCTGCCTTGAGCCCTTCGGGCCAGCAAAGCTGTTCAAATCCGCTCCCGGCGGATTTGTGCGAAGGAGCGGCGTACCCACGATTACGTTTGAGTGAGCAAAATTTCGTATGAAAATAAGGATCAAGCAAGGGTAATTTATGAAACATCCGGGCTATATCCAGGGCGGATAGGTTTTCGGGTGCGCAGAGTACGTAAGGCATAGTTACTCTATGGCTTTCGTATTCTAACGCGGATATGCGGCAAAGGGGGTGTGCTATGGACCCTGAAAACTCATTCACCATGGGTATAAATAGCGATGCGCAGGGCGAAACAATCCTCACCACTGCAACGATTAGGCGAACACTTTTCCCGACTTTAAGCTGGATTTTCGCTCAAGTCTACTTGTATATACGAGGTAGTACTGCCTCTGATTTCCCTTAAGAATAATGAAAAGTAGGAAAATCAGAGGCATAGAGAAAGATACTCAACGGGATTTTAAAAACTTTCTCACTTCGGCGACATGGCGGCGGCTTATCTCCAGTTTGTCATCAATGCTCCTGAAGTTCACCAGAAAGCGGCCATCTCGGCTTTTTTCCATTCCGGAGACATAGGGGGTGTTGACTAGTGCATTGCGATGAATTCGGATTAGTTTTTCCTTAAACTCGATCTCTAGATTCTTCAGCGCATCCTCTATGAGCACCTCTCCTTTGGTATGGCGCACGGTGATATATTTCTGGTCGGCCTGGAAATAAACAATTTTATCCACGGGAATCAGTTCAAGATTACCTCGCACCCTTGCGCAGATATGGCTGCGGCCGGTATTGTGACTTTCACGGCTTAGTTTCCGCAGTTGCGCTTGAGTCAGTTTTTGAGATTTGCCAAGGGATTGCTGTAGACGCTCCTGACGTATGGGTTTAACAAGATAGCCTACAGCGTGCGAATCAAATGCCTCTAGGGCATGTTCGCTGTAGGCGGTGGTAAAAATAATTGCAGGTGGTTCTTCCATTTCGGCCAAATGACGAGAGGCCTCTAATCCATCCATACCGGGCATTCTGATGTCCATGAGCACTACATCCGGTCGGACGGTCTGTACGAGTTGTACTGCCTCCATTCCGTTAGAAGCCTCTCCAACGGGCTCCATGCCCTGCATGGAAGACAGCATATGGATTAAACGTTCACGTGCGGGTCGTTCATCATCAACAACGAGTACTTTCATGCTAGCTCTTCGATTGGAATGGTGAAAGTTACAATGTACTTGCCATGATTCTTGCCTATATCTATTTTAGATTTATCTCCATAGGCAAGTTTTAAGCGTTGCCTTATGTTCTCCTGGGCCATTTTGTTTCCCTTGCGCCGGTAGCTCGGAAGGGATTGTGGTAAGGGATTACTAATGGTAAACAATATTGCATTGTCCTTACGAATGATGGTTAAGTTGACAACGCCGCCGTTGGTCTGTGGTTCGATGCCATGATAAATTGAATTTTCCACTAATGGCTGAAGTATCAAGGCGGGTACCATTGTATTGGAAGGAATACTATTATCAACCTGCCAGTCGATATTTAATCGCTCCCCCAATCGCAGCTGTTCTATGTTGATATAACGGCGTGTAAATTCCAGTTCTTCATCCAACTTTACTGTATCACGCTGACCGAGTGATGCTCGAAAAAGATCGGCAAGATCCTCTACTGTCTTTTCTGCCAATTCGGGATTGGTACGAGTAAGACTGGCGATGGTATTCATGCTGTTAAAGAGAAAATGGGGTCGAATTCTAGCTTGTAGGGCTTGAATCCTGAATCTAGCTTCGGTTTCAATTTTTGATTTCCATTGATGTTGCATATAGAAATAACGCAAAGCAACAGCGGAGACAATAGCACTGATGACCATATTACGCAGTAGAAAAGTGCCATGAGAATAGTTTTCATATGCTAAGGCTGGGTTTTCCGAGGGCGTTAACCAAACCGTGATAATAGATACGATCAGGGTAATGAGTAAGCTCAGGCTATAACTCCCAACTGCGATGACACTTGGACTGAGACTTTCTAACCAACGACGAGACAAACATAACAGTAGCACATTTCCAAGGGCGATCCATTGTATGAATAGGGAGAGTAATGCTAGATTCTTCCACATGTCTTGAGAGGAGTTGCTGGATGCCAGGGTGAGGATGAAGGAGAGGAGCTCCGCCATCACTACGACCAGGAAGATGACACGAAGGCTACAAAAGTCGGGGAGAAAGGATGGCCTTTCACCCGCTGATGTTGTATTTTTTTTTGTTTTCCCCATCCTAATCGTAGTGCAATTTTTAGGTCATGAAGATGGTTCTGGCAAGAGCATAGAAATGAAGAAGGGTGTAGTATGCTATCGCTTTCAAGTAAGGATGGCAGCCCAGATTATTGTATAAAGAGCAATACCGATGCTAGTGTATCAGAGGCAATAAGTTTAAATTAACCGTTGGGCCGCTTTAAAGGTGCGTTTATCGCTAGCGGCCTATTTCACATTAACTTACTGGTTTTCACCCAGTTACAAAATTATAGACTATTTCAATCTAATGAGTGTAGATTCTCATCTCGACAAGCCTTGGGGTGGCCGCTTTGAAGAGCCAACCGATGCCTTCGTTGAAGCCTTTACCGCCTCGATAGATTTCGATAAAAGGCTGTATCGTTATGATATCGAAGCCTCCTGCGCGCATGCTCGGATGTTGGTTAAAACCGGTATTATAACTGAAAAAGATGGTGATCATATCCTTGAAGGTCTTCAAGTCATTCTTCAGGAAATCAAGGAAGGTCGCTTCAAGTGGTCCATTCAATTAGAAGATATTCATATGAATATCGAAGCACGTTTGATCGAGCGTATCGGTGAGGCGGGGAAGAAGCTTCATACTGGTCGTTCGCGAAATGATCAGGTGGCGACTGATATTCGTCTTTATCTTCGTTCTGAAATCGATCGGATTCATCTTCAGATTCGTAGCTTGCAAAGCGTTCTATTAGGGCTGGCTGAGCATGAGACAAATACGATTATGCCTGGATTCACCCATCTTCAAGTCGCTCAGCCCATTACCTTTGGGCATCATATGATGGCTTGGTTTGAGATGTTAGAACGCGATGGAGAAAGACTTAGAGATTGCCGCAGGCGTGTCAATATCATGCCTTTGGGTTCCGCAGCGTTAGCTGGAACGTCCTATCCCTTAGATAGAGAGTACACGGCGAAATTGCTGGGGTTTCAATGTCCGTCTAACAACTCGTTGGATGCGGTGTCGGATAGGGATTTTGCCATCGAGTTCTGTTCCGTGGCAGCATTGCTTATGACCCATCTCTCCAGATTTTCAGAAGAGTTGGTTCTTTGGACTTCGGCTCAGTTCGATTTTATAGAGTTACCCGATCGCTTCTGTACCGGTTCGTCGATTATGCCGCAAAAGAAAAACCCGGATATCCCGGAACTCGTGCGGGGCAAGAC
The DNA here is from genome assembly GCA_024222475.1 of Gammaproteobacteria bacterium. Taxonomy (GTDB): domain Bacteria; phylum Pseudomonadota; class Gammaproteobacteria; order JAAEPA01; family JAAEPA01; genus JAAEPA01. The sequence continues at coordinate 3,896 of JAAEPA010000156.1, forward strand.
CGGTCGGGTTAACGGTAATCTCATCTCTCTACTGACCCTTATGAAGGGACAAGTCCTTGCGTATAACAAGGATAATCAAGAAGATAAGGAGCCTCTGTTCGACACTGTGGATACCGTCAAGGCAAGCTTGCGTGCGTATACAGACATGATGTCTGCCATTCGTGTAAACCGCAAAGCAATGTACTCCGCGGCTACTCAGGGTTTTGCTACCGCTACCGATCTTGCTGACTACCTGGTAGGTAAGGGTATTGCATTTCGCGATGCTCATGAGATCGTTGGTAAGGCAGTCAAACGAGCTATCGATGCCGGCAAGGATCTTGCCGATCTGGATCTAAACGTCTTACAGCAACTATCACCGGCGATACAGAGTGATGTGTACGAGATATTGGGTCTAGCGGGTTCCCTCGCCTCTAGGGATATGACGGGAGGTACCGCTCCTCGGCAGATTAAATTGCAGATCGCTAGGGCGCGAAAGCGTCTTGGTCTTGAGGATTGATGAGTTTTTTACAGTGAGTCAACTTAATTTCGAGCACATACTTAAACCAAACGCTCATTCTTGTTTATGAGCAACCAATAATGCTTCCGGTACACGAATCTTGACCGCGGCTGCGAGTTCCAGACAAATCCCCGGTACCGGCTTCACTGTGATCCACAGAGTATTGAGTTTTAGATTCATGTCCGCGAAGATCACGACCTGTCGGTAAGCTGCCAGCACCTGTTCTATTTCATTGAGGGTTTTCTGGATATAGTGGGGTGGCCGAGTGCCGAGTTTCGGCACGATCATCATGAAATCACTTAATGATTTGCCTTGTTCATCTCGAGTAGGTACGCGTTTCCACAAGGGCTCAACAGGATGTAATTCCCGGCTGCAAGCAAGCTTGGTTTCACTCGACGGCTCGGATATTTCCATCATTCATAGCTCTGAGAACGTATTCGCCAGATCGTTGCTGCTCTCCTTGGAGAGTATAGCATCGCTCATGGAAAATGCTGTTGAATGCCGATGAACGAGATATAATTTGTGAATTCTCAATATTCCAGGAGGCAATATGCGCAACTTATTTTTGATTAAAGGGGTTTTTTTTTGATTTTTGTATCAAGCGCAGCTATTCAATTGACGGCCTGTGGACAGATGGGCGATCTTTATCTTCCAGAGACAGAGCAACAGGAAAAAAAGAGATTAGACAGTGGTGACTGATGGATTATTTTAATTATCAACAAGGTGGATTATGTGCTGAAGGGGCCTCGGTTTCCGAGATTGTACAGGCCTATGGTACACCTTGTTATATCTATACAAGGGCAACCATCGAACGGCATTGGCATGCCTTTGACGGCGCTCTCGGTGCCCATCCCCATTTAATATGCTATGCGGTCAAGGCCAATTCCAATCTGGCGGTATTGGATGTTATGGCGCAAATGGGGTCGGGTTTCGATATTGTTTCGATTGGGGAATTGGAGCGTGTTCTGAGGGCCAAGGGAGATCCCGCCAAGATTGTATTCTCGGGTGTGGGTAAGCGGGAGGATGAAATGAGGCGGGCCCTAGAGGTGGGTATTCGATGTTTTAACATAGAATCAGAGGCTGAACTGGAACGATTAAATCGCGTTGCGACGGAGTTAGACCGCCAAGCACCGGTTTCCCTGCGGGTCAATCCAGATGTGGACGCCAATACCCATCCGTATATTTCTACAGGTTTAAAAAATAATAAATTTGGTATTGCTATCGAACAAGCCCATGAGGTTTATAGTCGTGCGGCGCAGTTACCGGGACTCAAGATCGTAGGGATAGATTGCCACATCGGCTCTCAACTAACTGAAGTTTCACCATTTATTGATGCCTTGAGACGAATATTTGGATTGGCTAAACAGCTGGTTTTAGATGGAATAATGATAGAACACCTTGATCTTGGCGGTGGCCTCGGCATCCGCTATCGAGACGAGAATCCTCCTTTGCCTGGTGAGTATGCCAGCGCTATTTTCGAGATTCTCGAAGATTGTCCTTACGAGGTTTTACTCGAACCTGGACGGGCGATCATGGGTAATGCCGGTATCATGGTCACTCGGATTGAGTATCTAAAGCATTCCTCGGAGAAGCACTTCACTATAGTAGATGCGGCAATGAACGATCTTCTGCGTCCCTCACTTTACGCAGCATGGCAAGAGATCATCCCCGTAATACCCCGTTCCGGGAACCAGCCGCAAGTCTATGATGTGGTGGGTCCCGTGTGTGAGACGGGTGACTTTCTGGGTAAGGATCGGGTACTCGATGTGGCAGTAGGTGATTTGATCGCGGTTCGCTCTGCTGGGGCATATGGGTTCTCAATGTCCAGCAATTACAATACTCGCCCACGGGCAGCTGAAATCATGGTCGATGGTAAAGATGTGCATTTGGTTCGTGAGCGTGAAACCTTGGAGCAGCTCATGCGTTCTGAGAGAATGCTTCCATCCTAAGTCCGACAGTCTCCTATCCCTGAGGGCATCAATAGCCTTTAAGGCGCCGTTCTCGGAGTCTGTCTATCAGCATGGTTTGTCTAAAAAATATGGCCGAAAGGGGGAAATTACTCATTGCGAATCAGCGACACGAATTACTGAAAGAAAATCTTACTACACGGGGTCTGTATAGGCATGGATGATCTCCGCCAGGCCAGGTTTGAAGCCTTGGCGGATGAGTTTTCTACAGATTTGTATCGTTATGCAATGTGGTTGTGTGGGGATAGGGTCGTTGCCGAAGACTTGGTGCAGGAATGTTTCCTACGGGCTTGGCGCTCATTGGATAGTTTAAAAGATGAGCGTTCGGCTAAGAGCTGGTTGTTTACTATTCTGAGAAGGGAGAATGCTCGATTGCACGAGCGACAAAGACCGGAAACGGGTCAAATAGACACCAGTCAGTTAGAAGATTCAGACCGCTACGATACCACGACGGAGGCCTTTGTGCTCAGGCGGGCCTTAGCTGCCTTGCCACAAAACTATAGGGAGCCTCTGATTCTTCAAGTCCTCGGTGGTTTTAGTACTGAACAGATTGGGGAAATGCTCGGCATGAGCAAAAGCGCGGTAATGACGCGAGTATTTCGGGCTCGTAAACGGTTACGAGGTGTTTTGTCCGGAAACTCTAAGGATGTGCCTAGTAAGGTAAAAATATGAACTGTTTAGAGTTTAGACGTCAGCTCTTGACCGAACCCGAAGCGGTTGATCCCGCTTTCGTGGCCCATGAACATGACTGTGAGCAATGTGGGTTGTTTGCGCAAAACGAGGCACGCTTAGAGCGAAGTCTCAAAGAGGCCCTATCAATTGATGTTCCGAAAGGGCTGGCCGAAAGGATCAAGATGCGTCAGGGCATCGTGGAAGAGGTGCACCGTAAACGTGTACGGCCATGGAAGTATGCCCTGGCCGCGAGCCTGTTGCTGGTGACGGTGATTGTAGTATTTATCGGTTACCAGACCCAGAGGCTCAGCGAAACCGAGGCCTTGTTACAACAAGCTGTTTTCAATCATATCCGAGGTGAATTGCAAAGCCTGGTAGCTCAACAAGACATAGAATTGGAACAACTGAACCTTCTCTTGAAACCTTTGGGAGGGCGTGCGTCTTCAAAGATTGGAAAAGTTAATTATGCAAGCCGGTGTGAGATCAACGAACATCTTGGTGTACATTTTATTGTTGATGGTCGCAGTGGCCCGGTAACGGTAATTTTTATCTCTAACGAACAGGTAAAGCGTGACTCACGAATGAAGAATGCTCGCTTTGATGGTATGCTTATCCCTGCAGGAAAAGGTTCTCTGGCAATTGTTGGTGAACGGGGTGAGGTCCTGAACGAACTGACCGAACGCCTGAAAAATAATATCAAATGGAATATTTAACTCAAGACTTTTATCTCTAGTTGGGGGATCATAATCTTCCAGCTAAACTGCACTTTCCTCCCTTGAAATTTTCACTTCTATTGCCCATTTCCTGAAATGTGCTAAAGCAGCTTATAAAAATAAATATTTACGACAATGAAATTGCGCTTCACAAAAATGCATGGATTGGGGAACGATTTTGTGGTCATTGATGCTATTGATCAAATTGTATCACTGGGCCCAGAGCAAGTCCGTATGCTGGCAAATCGGCGTATTGGTATAGGTTGTGATCAAGTTTTGTTAGTAGAAAGTCCAAACCTCAAGGAAACGGACTTCCGTTATAGAATCTTTAATGCGGATGGGAACGAAGTTGAGCAGTGCGGTAACGGAGCACGTTGCTTCGCACGTTATGTAAGGGATAAAGGCTTAATCGATACCAATCAGATTGTGGTAGAGACTAAAGCCGGGGTTATAAGACTCGAGATCGAGTCTGACGGACAGATTTCGGTCAATATGGGGATCCCTATACTCAATCCTGACGAGATTCCATTCGAAGCACCAACTCGTGCACTGACCTACATGCTTTCAGTCGCAGAAGAGCAGGTAGAAATCGGTGCTGTCTCCATGGGAAATCCCCATGCTGTCATCCGTGTTGATGATATCGATACGGCACCGGTTTCGGTGCTTGGTCCTCGTATCGAGTCACATCATAGGTTTCCTAATCAGGTCAATGTGGGGTTTATGCAGGTGAAGGGCCAAGACAATATACGGTTGCGTGTCTATGAACGGGGTACCGGGGAGACGCTGGCATGCGGTACTGGAGCTTGTGCCGCTGTAGTAGCTGGTCGCTTACAGGGGTTTTTGGGTGAATGTGTCGCAGTGGATCTACCGGGAGGGCAGCTCATGATTAGTTGGTCTGGGGGACAAGCACCAGTAATGATGAAAGGTCCGGCAAGTTACGTGTTTGAAGGTTCGATTAACTTATGAGTCGGGGTAGAAAAACTGGAGTGGTAGACCGGGATTTGACTGATGATACCGTTGAGCGATTTTTAGAAAAACGTCTGGATTTTTTTGAGCACCGTCCCGAATTGCTTGCTCAACTGAGGATTCCCCACCATATCAAAGGGGCCGTGTCTTTGGTAGAGCGTCAAGTGGGTCTATTACGTAATAAAAACGGTCTGTTAAAAGGAAAGTTGGTAGAGCTTGTGCAGCTGGCTTGGGAGAATGAAGGACTAAGTAATTGCCATCATCAGCTGGCCTTGAAATTATTGGAGGCCAAGGGATTAGCTGATGTGTTGGTAGCGACGAAGGGCTTGTTGGCCAGGGAATTTCCATCTACATATGTAGCTATACATTTGCTAGGCAATGGGACTTGGAATTGTGATAGTCATGCCTTGGGATGTGAAAAGCTCGACCTGAAGGATGCCGAGTTGTTTGACGAACTGTTCAAGAATCGTAGACCAGTGTGTGGGGTTTTCAGCGAACAACAAATGACCCTGATGTTCAGTAAATGTGAGGTAACCGTCGCTTCAGCGGTTTTGATCCCATTGCAAAACGGCCAGCGTTTTGGCGTTATGGCACTTGGTACAGAACAAATAGGGCATTTTCACGAAGACATGGATACCTTGTTTCTACACTATTTAGGTGACTTGTTGAGTCGTGCACTGAAGGTTCACCAGTAAATCGTGAGTGAGAAGCTCAACCCGAAGATCGAAATGCAAGCTTGGATGGATCGCTTTGTTTGTTTCCTGCGAGAGCAAAGACGCTATTCTCCACATACCCTGTCTAGTTACGGTCGGGATCTGAGACGGTTTATAAAATATTTGGCCACTCAGGATGTTGAGCAGTGGCACGATGTGGATACCCCGACCATTCGATGTTATCTTTCCTTGCGCCACAGGTCGGGTATAGCAGGGCGTAGTCTACAAAGGGAGATCTCCACGCTACGTTCCTTCTACCGATTTTTATTGAAAGAACTGCAGGTATCGCGAAATCCTGTGGATGGTGTTAAGGCACCTAAAACCAAAAAAAAATTACCCGCTACTCTGAATGTCGATCAATTAGAGCGACTGCTCGCAAGCGATCCGAATACACCTCTGCAAATACGTGATCTGGCGATGTTGGAACTGACTTATTCCAGCGGTTTAAGGCTATCGGAACTCGTGACATTGAATCTGTCGGATATAGATCTTAACGAAGGGCAGGTGAGGGTGATGGGTAAAGGAAATAAGACACGAGTGATACCTGTGGGTCGAATGGCATGCCGAGCGATTCATGATTGGCTGGTGGTAAGGCAGCGGCAAATTGTCCAGGGCGAGCAGGCCCTGTTCGTTAGCAAGCGAGGAACACGCTTAAGCCCACGTGCCGTGCAAAAGAGAATGAGTTTATGGTCCCGAATACAAGGGTTTGATCAACGACTTCATCCTCATATGCTACGTCATTCTTTTGCAACTCATTTGTTAGAGTCCAGTGGAGATTTGCGAGCGGTGCAAGAACTGCTTGGCCATGCCGATATCAGCACCACCCAGGTGTATACTCATCTTGATTTTCAACACCTTGCTCAGGTATATGATCGGGCGCACCCTCGCGCCAGAAAGCAAAAATAGGCTGCAGGGCCTATACCCATGATGGATGGGTCTAGCATTCATCCGATCCTTTCGGCTCATTTTCAATTGAAAAAAACCTGCATTCTGATCGGTCCCGATTTTACTACGACATAAACGAACATTTGCGCATCGTGTACAATGCTCTATTTTCTGAATAATGGAGAATAGATTTGGAACAGATCAGAGGTACGACTATTCTGTCTGTGCGTCGGCAAGGTATGGTGGTCTTAGGAGGAGATGGGCAGGTTACTCTCGGCAATACGGTGGTGAAAGGTAATGCCAGAAAGGTACGCCGATTGTACCAGGATAAAGTGTTGGCCGGTTTTGCCGGCGGCACGGCGGATGCTTTTACTTTATTTGAGCGTTTTGAGGGCAAACTGGAGAAACACAGCGGTCATTTAGTACGTGCCGCGGTAGAATTGGCCAAGGATTGGCGCACCGATCGAATGCTCAGACGTCTTGAGGCCATGTTGGCAGTGGCCGACGCCAAGGCTTCATTGCTCATATCAGGTACTGGCGATGTAATTGAACCCGAGCAAGGCCTCATTGCGCTCGGATCAGGAGGGCCTTATGCCCAGGCCGCTGCTCGAGCATTGGTTGAGAATACCGAACTGCCTACCCGAGAAATTGTCGAGAAGGCCTTGAATATTGCTGCCGACATCTGCATCTATACCAATCGTAATCTCTCTATTGAGGAACTGAAGTTCGATTGAGCGCAGTGTCCCAAGCTGCGGCGTCAAGAAACTTTCTTCATGTCCGCCCAAATCACAGAATACCTAAATCCTGCAAGTGATCGTGCTTGCAGAGTGCAATGTATTGATTTGTAGAGTAAATTTTAGGCTGAGCGGAGCAGTGGCACATGGAGGTGCCGTTAACGGACCTAAGGATGGAATCCTTATTGTAATTCCCGAAGAAGAAAATATTGCTGTACGGATCAAGAGCTTGTGCTATTTACGTGCAATCACTTGCAGGATCTAGGGTATAAATAAATAGCAAGACACATAGGCAATGCAATGTCTGAAATGACACCAAGACAAATCGTCCAGGAACTCGATAAACATATCATAGGCCAAGACAATGCAAAAAGGGCTGTGGCCATTGCTTTGCGTAACCGTTGGCGAAGGCTTCAGCTTTCCGAGGAACTGCGTGGTGAAGTAACACCAAAAAATATATTGATGATTGGCCCTACCGGTGTGGGTAAGACCGAGATTGCGCGAAGATTAGCTAAACTCGCTAATGCGCCATTCATCAAGATTGAGGCTACCAAGTTTACCGAAGTTGGGTACGTGGGAAGAGATGTGGAATCCATCGTCCGTGACTTGGTTGATGCGTCGATTAAAATGACGCGGGAGGTGGAGGTCAATAAGGTACGCCACCGTGCAGAAGATGCAGCCGAGGAGCGTATATTGGATGTCCTTTTACCCCGCCCGCGATCGGTTAGCTTAGGCGTGGATACCGCAAACTCGGAAGATTCGGCGACACGGCAAAAATTTCGTAAAAAGCTACGTGAAGGCCGATTGGATGATACCGAGATCGAAATCGAGGTATCGGCTTCACCGGTAGGTATTGAGATCATGACACCGCCGGGTATGGAGGAAATGGCAAGTCAACTGCAGGGGATGTTTCAAAATCTCGGCAGTGGGCGAACCCGCCAGCGCAAGCTGCGTATTAAAGATGCCATGAAGGTGCTGACCGATGAGGAGGCGTACAAGATGATCAATGAGGAGGATTTGAAGGCCAAGGCGGTACGCAATGTAGAACAAAACGGCATCGTGTTCCTCGACGAAATTGATAAGGTAGCCAAAAGGGGGGAATATAGTGGCAGCGATGTCTCACGCGAAGGCGTTCAGCGAGATCTACTGCCACTGGTGGAAGGATGTACCGTGAGCACCAAGCATGGCATGGTAAAAACTGATCATATCCTGTTTATTGCCTCAGGAGCTTTTCATCAGTCCAAACCCTCCGACCTCATCCCGGAGCTGCAGGGAAGATTGCCGATTCGGGTTGAATTAAAGGCGTTGTCTACCGCGGATTTTATCCGCATACTGACCGAGCCGGATGCCTCCTTAACTGAACAATATACGGCCTTACTGGATACTGAGGATCTTGGACTCTCTTTTACCGAGGATGGGGTGAGGCGAATCGCCGAGGTGGCCTTCGATGTCAACGAACGGACTGAAAACATTGGCGCGCGGCGTCTGCATACCGTAATGGAACGGTTGTTAGATGAGATTTCCTATACTGCTCCCGACCAACAGGATCGGCAGGTCACCGTTGATGAGACCTACGTGCAGGACCACTTAGGGGAACTGATTAAAGACGAGGATCTGAGTCGATACATACTGTAGCATCCAGGACCGATTCATTTGCAAAAGAAAGATAAAATTTCGCATTCTGATCGGCCCCGCCGGGTCTAATTCGAAATTTCGCATAACCTAGATCACTGTAAGTGATCGTAGGAACTAAGTACAAAGGTGAGGAGTGGTTATGGCCAACGCTAAACCGGTAGAGATTCAACTCCACAAACAGTCTAGGGTTTTGGAGCTTAGCTATGATGATGGAGCACATTTCGAGTTGCCCTGCGAATACCTGCGGGTGTATTCCCCTTCTGCCGAAGTACAGGGGCATGGACCTGGGCAGGAGGTGCTGCAAATCGGCAAAGAAGATGTAAATATTACCGGTATCGAACCCGTGGGGCACTATGCGGTCAAGTTGACATTCGATGATGGTCACGACACCGGAATTTTCGTGTGGGATTATCTCTATGATCTTGGAGCCAATCAGTCCCAACAATGGCAGCAATACTTGGATCGTCTCAAGGAAGCGGGTTACCAGCGCAAGGTAATATGAGTAGGGACCGTTCAGAGTTATCGGCATTGTGAGTATAACCATCCACTCAGGAGGATAGATACTGTGGCAAATCAGACGACCCATTTTGGCTTTGAGCGAGTATCCATAGAGGATAAGGCGAAGCGCGTGGCGGGTGTGTTCGATTCAGTGGCCACAAGATATGATCTGATGAATGATTTGATGTCATTCGGGATCCATAGGCTTTGGAAACGTTATGCGTTAACGTTAAGCGGTGTTAAACGTACTCAGAACGTGCTTGACCTGGCCGGCGGCACCGGGGATCTGGCAGCACGGTTGAGCCATAGGGTCGGCAGGGATGGGGAAGTGGTGCTCTGTGATATCAACAGCGCAATGTTGGAATGCGGACGTGATCGTCTCATAGATGGGGGGCATGCGGGCAATCTGTACTATGTACAGGCGGATGCCGAGAGATTGCCTTTCGATAGCGATCATTTCGACTGTGTTATGATAGCCTTCGGGTTGCGCAATGTTACCGATAAACAAGCGGCTCTGAAATCGATATACCGCATTCTTAAACCGGGGGGACGTCTGTTGGTGCTCGAGTTTTCCAAGCCCCATGATTGGGTTGCGCCGATATATGATACGTATTCCTTCAAGATACTGCCCTTGTTCGGAAAGCTAGTGGCTGGTGATTCCGATAGTTATCGGTATCTCGCAGAATCTATTCGTATGCATCCGAACCAAGAAGAGCTTAAAGAGATGATGGCTGTGGCTGGTTTTGAACGCTGTGAGTATTTTAATTTAACCGCCGGTATCGTTGCTTTGCACCGGGGTTATAAGCTCTAAGTTGCATCTACCCCCATTCTCGGACAGCCTCACTACAATTTCAATTTATTCACAAGCACTGAGCAACGGGATACGGCGTGAATAATAGCGATTTCCTTGCGTTTTCAATCGAATCTGCCCTCAACGCCTATCTCGGCTTAGATCCGGATGTGGTCGCCGTGATGAAGGAAATCGATGGGCGGTTGATTGAGTTTAAAATTGTCGGTGCGGATATATCGCTTTTCTTTATTCCGCTGGATGGGCGGGTTCTGGTTAGTAGTGAGTCTGATGATAAACCCGATGCTATAGTGAGTGGCTCGCTCTTGACCCTAACCCGTGTTGGACTCAGTGGCAATTCCAGTAAGGTGCTCTCGGGAACAGAGATAGAATTCAGTGGTGATCTAGATGTGGGTCGCACCTTCTATGAGGCCCTGCTCAGTGTGGATATCGAGTGGGAGGAGCTGCTTGCCGGTAGGATCGGAGACGTAGCGGCGCATCAATTCGGTAATGTAGTGAGGGATATCAGGGCATGGATCGGTCGTAGTCGGGATTCATTGCGCATGGACTTATCTGAGTACCTACAAGAAGAATCGAAAATCGTTCCGACCCCAGTAGAGATCGAGGTATTTATGGACGGAGTCGATACCCTGCGCAGCGATGTAGATCGGTTGCAAGCCAGGGTGGATCGAATGACGGTAAATTCGGTAGAGGGGCTGCCGGCAGAACCGGCTCGAGATCAGCACGGTAAGTGATCTTATTGCTCGATGTTAACCCCATCCCAGATTTTACGTTTGATATACATCAATATCGTGTTGGTGCGTCATGGTCTGGATGAGGTCGTTTTTACAATCCACTTATTTCGGCCCATCCGTTTTGTACTCTATCTTTTCCCATGGCATTGGTTCCGCCGCAATGGTGTACCTCATGGGGTGCGTATTCGTCGCGCATTGGAAGATCTCGGGCCCATTTTTATCAAGTTCGGCCAGATGTTATCTACTCGTCGAGATATTTTGCCGGATGATATCGCTGATGAACTGGCCAAACTTCAGGACAGTGTGCCGCCATTCCCCGGTAAGCAATCAATCCTAGCCATTGAAAAATCCTTTGGTAAACCCGTAGACCAGGTCTTCAAGTTCTTCGACGAAATCCCGATGGCCTCAGCCTCGATAGCCCAGGTTCACCGGGCCCTGCTTGATGATGATTCCGATGTTGTCGTCAAGATCCTGCGTCCAGGCATCGAGCGAGTGATCCGGCGTGATCTCGGTCTGTTGCATGTCATCGCTGGGCTGGCGCACCGTTATTGGCGAGATGGTCGCCGTCTGCGACCTAAAGAGGTGGTTCTCGAATACGAGAAAATTATCTTGGACGAGCTAGATCTCATGCGTGAGGCGGCCAATGCGAGTCAACTGCGGCGCAATTTCGAAAACTCCCCTGATCTTTATATTCCTAAGATATTCTGGCCGTACACACGTCGTGATGTGTTGGTCATGGAACGAATTAAAGGTATACCTATCAGCGATATCGAGCAGCTACGAGTCCATGGAATAGACTTGAAAAAATTGTCGGCACAGGGCGTCGAAATATTTTTTACCCAGGTATTCCGGCATAATTTCTTTCATGCGGATATGCATCCCGGCAATATTTTCGTCTCTTATGATCACCCGCAGGATCCTCAGTATCTAGCGGTTGATTTTGGCATTGTCGGTACCTTATCCTCAACTGATCAACGTTATCTTGCGGAAAACTTCGTGGCGTTTTTCAACCGCAATTACCTACGGGTAGCCGAGCTTCATCTCGAATCCGGTTGGGTGCCGGCGAGCACACGTGTGGATGAGTTCGAATCTGCGATACGCACGGTATGTGAACCCATATTTCAACGTCCTCTGAATGAGATTTCACTCGGGTACTTGCTATTGAGGTTGTTTCAAACGGCCCGGCGCTTCAACATGGAGGTACAACCTCAGCTTGTATTACTGCAGAAGACCCTGCTCAATATCGAAGGGCTTGGCCGTCAGTTGGACCCCCAGCTTGATCTTTGGGATACCGCTAAACCTTTTTTAGAGCATTGGATGGACGAACAGATTGGGGTTCGGGCGATGCTGGCGGGATTCAAAAAAAGCTTCCCAGCGATGGCTGAAAAGCTGCCACAAATGCCGGAGCTGATTTATTCGGTCATCAAACAGGCCGAGCGAGGACAAGCTAATGTGGAATGGTACAGCGAGGAACTGAAGGTGATTCGGAACGAGCTAAACCAAGCCCACCGACGCACTGTCACGGCGATTATTTTTGCCGTGATGCTGCTGTTAACGGGAATGTTCATTTTTCAGTAGCCCTCCTAACACCTATATCCTCCAAGAGATAGCTTGAAGAGCTATGGATTTTTCCCCAATATTAGACTCATTGAATGATGCGCAGCGGGCGGCGGTGACCGCATCGGCAAAACACGTCTTGGTGCTGGCCGGTGCCGGCAGTGGCAAGACGCGGGTGCTGGTGCATCGCATCGCATGGTTGTGTCGGGATAAAGGGATCATACCCTATGGCATTCTTGCGGTAACCTTTACCAATAAGGCCGCCGCCGAGATGCGTGCCCGGGTTGAGGCTCTGTTAGGGATGTCATCCACAGGGATGTGGATGGGTACATTTCACGGTTTGTCTCATCGGTTGTTGCGCTCCCACTGGCAACAAACAGGGCTACCTCAGAACTTTCAAATCTTGGATTCCGAGGATCAGTTTCGGGTGATTCGCCGAGTGACCAAAGGCTTAGGTCTTGACGAAGCCAAGTGGCCACCACGGCAATCTCAATGGTTCATCAACGCCAACAAGGATGAAGCGCGTCGTGCCAAGGATCTAGATTCGAAGGACGGTTCAGTCGATCAGCAACTTATTCGTATTTATTTTGCTTATGAAGAGATTTGTGAACGTACGGGGGTAGTGGATTTTGCCGAGTTGCTGCTGCGTTCAGTCGATCTATTCAAGCGGAATTCAGATCTGTTGGCTGATTATCGCAATCGTTTTCGACATATCTTGGTTGATGAATTTCAGGATACCAATGCTATTCAATACACTTGGCTCAAGTTGTTGGCTGGGACTCAGGTGCCGATGTTTGCGGTGGGTGATGATGATCAGTCGATCTATGGCTGGCGGGGTGCGAGAGTAGAAAATATTCACAGTTTTAACTCGGATTTCGACCCTGTTGACACCGTTCTTCTGGAACAAAATTATCGATCGACAGGGACGATTCTGGCGGCTGCGAATCATCTGATCCAACATAATACAGGGCGGCTGGGGAAAAACCTCTGGACCCATGACAGTGTGGGTGATCCTATCCATCTATTTGCCGCCTACAATGAGCAGGATGAGGCCCGCTTCGTGGCGGATCAACTGAAGCAGTGGTTAGACCAAGGCCGCAAACTTAGTGAAACCGCGGTGCTCTATCGCTCCAACGCCCAATCTCGGGTATTCGAGGAGGTATTCTTTGCCCAACAGATCCCATACCGAGTATATGGTGGATTGCGGTTTTTTGAACGGGCAGAAGTCAAAAATGCCCTGGCCTATTTGCGCTTGGCGGCCCATCATAGTAACGATGCTTCTTTCGAAAGGATCGTAAATTTGCCGACTCGGGGGATTGGTCAGCGCACCTTAGCGGCGCTACGCGAATATTCCAGAGACTATGCTATCCCTTTGTCGGAGGCGACCAGCGTTCTGTCGCAAAGTGGTGAGTTGAATGTACGCGCCAGCAATGCGCTCAAGCGATTTCTGGCGTTATTACAGACCATGGCGGCGTCCCTAGAGGGACTGTCCTTGCAGGAACAGGTGGAGAATATTATTAAGCTCAGTGGTCTGAAGGCATATTACGAGCGGGAACCAGGTGCCAAGGCCGTGGACCGAATAGAGAACCTGGGCGAATTGGTCAATGCCGCACGGGAGTTCAATTTCGATCCGAATCAGTTTGGAGACATGACTCGCTTAGATGCCTTTTTATCCAATGCAGCGCTGGAAGCAGGCGAAGGACAAGGAGAGGCCTGGCAGGATTGTACTCGACTCATGACCTTACATTCCGCAAAAGGGCTGGAGTTTCCGCTGGTCATCATGGTAGGGATGGAGGAGGGTTTGTTTCCGCACAGCATGTCTACTCAAGAATCCGGGCGACTGGAGGAAGAGCGCCGACTATGCTATGTAGGTATAACTCGGGCGAGGGAAAAACTGATTCTGAGTTATGCTGAAAACCGTCGTCACTATGGATCGGTAAAATACTACCCTCCCTCTAGGTTTTTGCGGGAAATTCCCGAGCAGCTGTTGGTGGAACTCAGGGCTGGTGTAACCATAAGTCCCACCTTGATACCAAGACAAAAAACGGTTTTGAAACCCGGTAATGAATCTCCTTTTAAGATTGGTCAACGGGTTGAACATGCAGGGTTTGGCGAAGGATTGGTCACCGAGTGCGAAGGAGTAGGTTTGCATGCACGCGTGCAGGTGCGGTTCGAGCGTGGAGGAAGTAAATGGCTGGTGCTGGAGTATGCTAAGCTTCAGCCCTTGTAATATACCGCTCTGTATTGGGAATCAAGGTTCTTCATGGAAATCCTTAGAATCCGAATCATAACAACATGAAAAGACGTGATTTTATAAAAACAGCAGGCTCTGGTTCCCTGATCATGGGTACTGTACTGGCCGGTTGTAGTAATAGCGAGCAGGGGGGGGTGACAAAGGCCCAACAAACCCGTGAGCGACATGAATGGAAAATGGTGACCACCTGGCCTAAGAACTTTCCTGGCTTGGGTACGGGGGCCGAGTTTCTTGCGGATTTGATAGGAAAGATGTCTGACGGACGCATCAAGGTCAAGGTGTACGGCGCGGGTGAACTTGTGCCGGCGTTTGAAATCTTCGATGCCGTGTCTCAGGGGGTGGCCGAAATGGGGCATGGAGCAGCTTACTATTGGAAAGGAAAAAATGCAGCACTGCAATTTTTCGCTTCTGTTCCTTTCGGATTGACAGGCATGGAAATGAATGCCTGGTTGTACCATGGTGGTGGTATGGCGCTATGGCGTGAGGCCTATGAACCCTTTGGTTTGGTGCCTGCTGCTGCAGGAAATACCGGTGTACAGATGGGGGGCTGGTTTAATAAAGAAATCAATTCCGTGGATGATCTCAAGGGACTGAAAATGCGTATCCCGGGTATTGGGGGCGAAGTTTTGAACAGGGCAGGGGGTACGCCGGTAAATCTACCCGGTGGTGAGCTGTTTACCGCACTGCAGACGGGAGCCATAGATGCAACTGAGTGGGTAGGACCATACAATGATCTGGCATTTGGTCTCTATCAGGCCGCTAAATACTACTATTATCCAGGTTGGCATGAGCCAGGTACGACGCTGGAATGCATGGTAAACAAAAAGGCATTCGATGATCTTGCAGATGATCTTAAGAGCATCGTCCTCAATGCCTGTCGAGTAGCAAACCAAGATATGCTGGCGGAATATACTGCCCGCAATAATGACGCTTTGCAAACCTTACTCCATAAGCATAACGTGGATATGCGAAGGTTTCCGGTTGAAGTGCTTGAAAAGCTGCGTAGTTTATCGGAGGAGATTGTTTCACAGTTGGCTGAACAAGATCCTTTGGCCAAACGTATCCATGATTCATACCATAAATTTGGACTAAAAGTTAGTAAATGGCATGATATTTCAGAACGGGCCTACCTCAATGCCCGATCATCTTGATGGCTGTGTTTCAACCCGTTTAGAACGGAGTAAGCGGCCCGTTCCTTCGTTATGATTCTTCGTAAAAATCCTGGTGCTGGGTTGGAAGGGTTTAAGTCGATGATAGACGAACAGCGCAGACCGATTGTACTGATCGTTGATGATCAATTTACAGGTCGTAAAATTCTGCAACAATTGATACATAGTATCGATAAAAAACTGCAGATTAAATGTTTTTCAGATCCCTTCGAGGCCTTGGGGAGCGCCGCTCAACAGGTTCCCGATTTAGTTCTTACCGACTATAAGATGCCGGATCTCGATGGCGTTGATTTTATACGCAGATTTCGAACGACTCTGAACTGTTCCGATGTTCCGCTGGTAATGGTGACCGTGGTCGATGACCCAGAGGTACGTTATCAAGCGCTAGATGCGGGGGCAACTGATTTTTTAGTCAGACCTATCGATCAGCACGAATGTCGAGCAAGATGTAAAAACCTGCTGATTCTGCGACGGCAACAGAAAATTATAAAAAACCGCGCAAGCTGGTTAGAAGAACAGGTCTCCGCGGCTACCTTGCAAATACGTAATAGAGAGAGGGAGACCTTGCTGAGATTGGCCAGGGCTGTTGAATATCGAGATGCAGGTACGGGTAATCACGTATTACGCATGGCAAAGTACTCTCGTCTGATCGCTGAGCAGCTTGGCCTATCTGCGCTGGAATGCGAAGAAATTGAATTAGCGGCGCCAATGCATGATATAGGTAAGATCGGAATACCTGATAATATCCTCCTCAAACCTGCTCGCTTGAATCCGGCTGAGCGAAGGGTAATGAATACGCACACCCTTATTGGGCATGAAATCCTCAAAGATAGTCCCTCTAGATATCTGCAATTAGGGGCTGTGATTGCCTTGGCTCACCATGAGAAATTCGATGGCAGTGGTTATCCTAAGGGGTTGCAAGACAATGCGATTCCGCTCTACGCAAGAATCGTGGCTGTCGCCGACGTCTATGATGCTTTAACTACCGCCAGGCCCTATAAATCGCTCTGGAGTTCTGAGGATTCTATTGAATTCATATGCCAACAGATGGGCCGGCACTTTGATCCTCAATGCACAAAGGCCTTTATTTCTCAAATAGATGCAGTTCGCGAAATTGAGACGAGTTTGCAGGATGAGCCAAGCTAAACGCAGGCTATACGGCCACTATGAGGTTTTCCGAGAATGGGTCAAGCTATTGCTGACAAGTGTAGTTTTTTGTTAAAAATACGAAAAACTACAAAATAAAACCAGTAATAATAAGGAACTGTGGTGATAAAGGTATTCAAAACCATAACACAGCGCCTGAAAAATCGCCCTGACAGTGAACACGAACAGGCCATTCTGCGAGTGGTCATTGTGTTTTTGGTGCTGATGTATTTTTTTTCCCCTACCTATATCAGTGGAATCGCTGAAATCAATCGTCTGCTACACACTCAAATCGTCATCGTATTGTTATGGGTGTTTTCCTTATTATTATTGTTCAGTGTTTTTCTCAGTCCCGGTAAGTCACCCATGCGGCGCTTGATCGGGATGGCTGCGGATATCAGTGCCACTTCCTACTTTTTAGCGGTTAGCGGTGTTGTAGCGACCCCTTTGATCGCCGTCTATTTGTGGGTGACTATGGGCAATGGCTTCAGGTACGGGGTCAAATATCTGGTGGTTTCATCATTTCTAAGTATCGTTGGATTTTCCTTTGCTTTTTACTATAGTCACTTCTGGTCTTCCCAGCCCGTATTGGGTGTCAGTATGTTAATCATTCTCGCCGTATTACCGTTGTATATGGCGACCTTATTACGCAAGCTCAACCGAGCTTTGGAGCAAGCTAGGCAGGCGAGTGTGGCCAAGTCACAATTTGTCGCCAACATGAGCCATGAACTTCGAACCCCTTTAAACGGTGTCATCGGTATGAGTGACTTGTTAATGGATACCCATCTGGATGCTGAGCAAAAAGAAATTTCCAGCACTATCCAGGCATCCGCTCATACCTTATTGGGGCTGATCGAAAAAATTCTGGATATTTCCAAGATCGAAGCCGGTAAGGTCTCTATCGATAAGATGGATTTTGACCTTTATCGTCTGGTGAACAAGATTGCCATGATGTTCATTCCGCAGGCTGCAAAGAAGGGGCTGAAACTTACTTCCCACATGGCACCCGAAACACCGTTTCTGATTCATGGTGATGCCAGACACCTGCGACAAGTACTCATTAACCTAGTTGGAAACGCGATAAAGTTTACCCAGCAGGGTCGAGTGGAGATTCGCGTGCAGCTTGTAGAGGGCCTTTCATCGACGATTCGGATCCGTTTTGAAATTATCGATACCGGCATCGGTATTCCCGAGCAGGTGCAGGGTCGCATTTTCGACAGTTTTACCCAAGTTGACGAATCGACAACGAGGTGTTTTGGAGGCACGGGGTTAGGGACTACCATTGCCAAACAACTGATCACGCAGATGGGGGGGGTGATTGGTGTTGATAGTCGTGAAGGTAGAGGTACTACTTTTTGGTTTGAATTACCTTTCGACCTACAACAAGGCCAGGAAAAGGAGCCTGTCTCGGTGGTTAAGTCATCCGATATTCGTGTGTGGGTACTCGCTGGTAAAAGGCTCAGGGGTATCCTGGATGTCGGACTCAAGAATTGGGGCATCAGTGCTGAGTTTCCGACCGATGCCGCTGACGCTATCTCTGATTTAATCGAAACGTTTGGGGAGCACCGGTCCTTTAATGTTGCTATTGTAGAACGCCAGTATCTGAATCATGATCCTGAAGAGTTCATTGGCATATTGTATAGCAAGGGGGTATTGACGCAAATGTCAGTGGTACTTATTGAGAACGACCCACAGGCTATTCGGGGTGAGGTCTTGCTGCGCGCGGGGTTCTCTTCAATCTTGCATCTACCTTTAAATAAGACGCTGTTGTTTAATGCGATTCACGCCGCCCAAACAGAGCATTTAGATCCAAAGAATGTGGTATCCCTTGCCAAGCATTATCAGCAAAGAGCCGGTATAAAACGACTCAATATCTTGGTTGCAGAGGACAATGAGACCAATCAGAAAGTGATTAAAGGAATTCTGGAGCGAGCCGAACATCGTGTGTCTCTGGTCGGTGATGGTGAACAAGCCCTAGATGCACTCGAGAACGAAGATTGTCTTTTCGATCTGATCATACTGGACATGAATATGCCATCGATGACCGGTTTGGAGGTCTTTAAGGCCTATCGTTTTATAGATACGAGTGCCGATGTTCCCGTAGTGATCCTCTCAGCAGATGCAACATGTGAGACGAAGCAGGCCTGTCAAGATGCCGGCGTTAGTTCATTTCTCACCAAACCGGTGGATGCCAGAAAATTGCTAGAAATACTTGCTGATCTGACCCAAGATGCTAAACCACATGAAGGTGAGGGCAAAGCCGTTGTTCAACTACTCAATAGTAAGTTCTCATCGGAAAAAGGATTAAAGTTAGATGAATATAAGCTCGATACTCTAACTCAACTGGGCTCTGGACCTGAATTTATAAAGCAACTGGTGGAAGGTTTTCAGCGCGATGGTGAACGACTCATGGAAAATCTACAACATGCTGACGATCAACGTGATTACCTCGAAATGCGTGATGCAGTACACGCCTTAAAAGGTACTGCTTCCGAGCTTGGTGCGATACAGTTAATAAAACTGTGTAAGGATGTTGAAGGGCTCAAACCATATGATATGGTCTCCGATAAGCCAGGGTTGCTAATAGAAGAAATCAATGAAATATTTGTTAATACTTGTTTAACACTAAATAACTATGTCCGGCGAAAATGTAGAAAAGCCCGCTAATGTGCTTCATATGTGGCTATCTAAACACTGCATATACAAGGAAGGAATTACCATATTGGATTCCAGCCTTTTCAGTAAATATGAAGATGCTCTATAGGGTCGTTCGAGGCTGAATGACTAATAATCCTGACAGTGTTTTATAATTGTTCAACACTGCGTAGATTAGTCTTTTGACAGGCAAGTTTGTGTTGCTTAGCGACAAGCCTCTCCATCATGCGTAAATCGCGTTTTTCCAATCGAAGAGCAGCGTCGACCCAAATGCCGGTTATTGCCATTAATTCATCATAGGTCACTGGATTAACGCAATTTTTCGCGGCCCGAAAGGCCCGGTATCCGTTAGTGGATTTGCCCTCTTTTCTAATGTAATCGTACACCGCCATTTCCCCTTGTTGATCCTCGGCGAGGATATCAACTACTCCCATGTCGTATAGTTCTTCCGCGGAATAGAGTTTCCCGCTCAAAATCATCTTTTCAGCCCTAACGCTGTCGAGCTTACGTGATAGTAAGCTGTATGCTCCCATTCCGGGAAAGAGGTTAAAGAGAATTTCAGGAAATCCCATTTTGGTTCCGCGCTCGGCGATCAAGACATCACTGGCCAAGGCACATTCGAAACCTCCTCCTAAGGCATCGCCCTGTACTAAAGTAATATGAGTAATGTCCCGGTGAAAGTTTTTCATCTTGATGTACAAGGTATCGATACAGGTCTTGGCGTAGCTAAAAAGGCCGGCACGGTCCTTCGTCAAAATGAGGTTTCTGAATAGATCTAAATCTCCTCCAAGATTGTATACGCCGGGGGTATCAGAGGCCAAAATAGCAAACCTGATATTTTGCTCGTGTTGCACGGAAAGTTTCGTAAACCAATCTTGTAACTCACTGAGTAATTTTGTGTTAAAGCACGGGCGAGGATTGGCATGCATGTAACCCCACGCAAGATCATATTTTTCGTCGTAGTAAGTACTCAATTCAGAATAACGGGGGGGGGTGGAGCTAACGGTTGAAAGGGTGGTACTGAGTACACTGTTCATCATTGGATTAACTCCTTACTGATATATTCGGTATAAGGTCAACCGATGGTCAATAGCTGAATTATATTTGACACATTTCTAACCGCTCAATATGTTTCCGAGGAATGCTTCTTCCACTTCGGTTAAGTAAGGGGGGATTAGCTTGTTACGTCAAGTGTGATTGGTGATGAACGGGGTTGTTTTGGGGGTAAGAGGCGGGCAAATTCTTACGGATGTTATTTCTAACATGTGATCTTTAGTCACAACTTTATCCTTCACATCCGGTTTTCATTTGGTTTCGTATGCTAAGAACTTGACAAATGGCCAGATCAGACTCGCGATTTTAAGTACAATCTGGTGATTTAGGGTATCCCAACAGCTTAAGTATCGGCGCTAAGAAAATCAGCCACGATATACGATTGTAGGCAACCAGGTTGCCAGTTGTGGCCATATAGATAATAAAATAAGGGCAAAAACCTGAATGATGACGAATGGTATGACACCACGGTAAATATGCTGGGTACTGATTTCTGGAGGCGCCACACCGCGTAGATAAAATAGAGCGAAACCAAACGGTGGAGTCAGAAAGGAGGTTTGCAGGTTGATTGCTATCATTATGCCAAGCCAGACGGGATCTATTCCCATACCCAGTAAAATTGGACCGATGATCGGAACGACTACGAAAGTAATTTCGATAAAGTCCAGGACAAATCCCAGTATAAACATGACTATCATGACCATGAGCATTGCACCGAATACTCCACCAGGTAATTGAGTCAACAGGGTATGCACCGCTTCATCCCCACCAAGACCACGAAATACCAAGGAAAAAATCGAGGCGCCGATCAGGATTAAGAACACCATGCTGGTGATTCTCACTGTCGATTGCATAACATCGCGGAGTTGCTGAAGATTTAGTTTTCTATTGATGCTGGCCAATAAAATAGCGCCCATCGCTCCCACGGAAGCTGCTTCCGTGGGTGTTGCAAGTCCCCCCATAATTGAGCCGAGCACCGCAACGATCAATAAAAGGGGTGGTATCATGGCCTTGAAAATTCGGGCTGCCAATTGAGTTGCATTTAGGGTGCGCTCATTGATTGGAATGGCAGGCATATTATTGGGCCTTAGCAAGGCTTCGGCCAAAAGATATGCAAGATAGAGCAGCACTAGCATTGCTCCCGGAATGACCGCACCAGCAAACAAATCGCCCACTGAAATGGTTTCCGGCGAGAAAACTCCTTGATCTAGTTGGGCTTGTTGATAGGCGGATGACAACACATCTCCGAGCAGGACCAATACGATAGAAGGGGGTATGATTTGACCTAAGGTGCCGGAAGCGCAGATCGTGCCACAGGCGATCTGCGGAGCGTATCCCCGTTTGAGCATAGTGGGCAGCGATAACAAACCCATGGTCACCACTGTCGCGCCGACGATTCCGGTACTGGCTGCCAGTAATATGCCAACGATCAACACCGAGTACCCTAAGCCGCCCCGCAAACATCCGAACAACAATGCCATCGATTCGAGCAGCTTCTCAGCGACTTTAGATCGTTCAAGCATGATTCCCATGAATATAAACAGCGGCACGGCGATGAGGATCTCATTGGTCATGATACCGTACAGCCGATTTGGAAGAGCCAGCAGAAATGAGGGATCAAAATGGCCTACCAGTGTGCCCACCCAGGCAAACAGCAGAGAGGTTCCCGCTAGCGTGAAAGCTACCGGATACCCGGCCAGCAGAGCTAAGACCACCGATAGGAACAATACCATCGCTGCCCAGCCCATCAGCTTTTGACCGTTGGGTCTAGGGTATGATCGATAATGATGAGTAGACTGTTGCTGGCCTGCGACAGTCCCTGCAACGTGAGTAGGCATGCCATTAGGGGAATGCTGGATTTAAGAGCGAATACCAAAGGTAGGCCACCGGCCTCGCGGGAACCTTCAAGCAGAAGCCAAGAGCTAACTACGTAGCTTGCGCTGGTCCACAATATGTATAAACAAGTTGGTATGAGCAGTAACAGAGCGCCGAGTAGATTGACCCATGCCTGTGCGCTCGGTGCCATGTTACGGTAGAAGATATCGACTCTTACATGAGCGTCGTGCTTCAGGGTGTAAGCGGCCCCGGCCATAAAGGCCAAGGCATGCATGTAGGTGACAGACTCCTGCATTGCGATCCAACCGGTATCGAACCCGTAGCGAAGTACGACCACTAAGAAGGTGATGCAGACCATGCCCAAGGTTAACCAAGAAATGATCAATCCTACTCGTTCATTTAGGCTGTCTATTACAGTGACTAATTTTGGCAGTATGTTAGTCATTTGATGGCGTGATGGTACTGTGCTGGGGTTGGTGATCGAGGCACAGTACCAGAAGAAGCTATTATGCCTGTAGTCGCAACAAGGTTATCATCTCATCAGACTTCGTACCCCTTAACATCCATCATAACTTCGCACTCTATTGATGTCTGACAGTAAATCATCCGCTAAACCGTTCATTATCGTAGACGGTTCGTCCTATCTTTATCGGGCCTATCATGCCATGCCGGCATTATCCAATTCTCATGGCGAGTCGACCGGTGCTATCTACGGTGTTGTTAACATGTTAGGAAAGCTAGTCAAGGAATATGAGCCGAAATATTTTGCTGTGGTATTTGATGCTAAAGGAAAAACCTTCAGAAACGAGCTTTATCCTGATTACAAGGCCAATCGCCCTCCCATGCCCGCAGACTTACGGTCTCAGGTCAAACCTCTAAAAGACTTGATTCATGCCCTGGGATTCCCGTTATTAGAGGTCCAAGGTGTAGAGGCCGACGATGTTATCGGGACCCTGGTGAGCCAAGCGGTGAAGCTCGGCTGGTCAGTGTTGATATCTACGGGCGATAAAGATATGGCCCAATTGGTCAATGATCAGGTAAGTTTGGTGAACACCATGGATAACACTCGACTTGACCGGTCAGGGGTAGTGAATAAATTCAAAGTTCTTCCGGAACGGATTGTTGACTATCTTGCCCTTGTTGGCGACAAGGTGGATAACATTCCTGGAGTGCCAGGTGTAGGTCCGAAGACTGCGGTTAAGTGGTTGGCTGAACATGGATCAATGCAAGAGATTATCGATCAAGCGGATAAGGTGAGGGGTAAAATTGGTGAGAAGCTGAGGGCTACAGTTGATCAGTTGCCCTTATCGCATCAACTGGCAACCATTAAATGTGACGTGGAACTTGAGCTCACCCCCTCGGATCTACGAAGAGGGAGCGCTGATCCGGTAGCGCTTCGTGAAATTTACGGAAATCTAGAATTCAGAACGTGGTTGGCTGCACTCGGGGGAGAGCAGACCAATAATGATCCAAAAAAGAGCCAAGGAGACTATCGGATAATCCTTTCCTTGGCTGATCTAGAGGCTTGGTTGTCACTTTTGGAACAGGCGCCGGTGTTTGCATTTGATACCGAAACGACCAGCCTCAATTATATGTCGGCCAGGGTCGTGGGTGTATCCTTTGCTGTAAAAGAGGGTGAGGCGGCCTACCTGCCTATTGGACACGATTATCCGGGGGTGCCTGAACAATTGGATGAGACAGAGGTGTTCGGCAGGCTTAAGCGCCTGTTGGAAGATCCTGCTATCAAAAAACTGGGGCATAACCTTAAGTACGATAGGAATGTCTTGGCCAATCACGGTATTGCCCTAACCGGCATCGCCTATGACACCATGTTGGAGTCCTATGTGATCAACTCCACTGCCAATCGGCATGATCTGGACACGCTTTGTCAGAAGCATTTGCAGCACAGCAACATCCATTTCGAGGACGTGGCGGGCAAGGGTTCGAAGCAGATTACCTTTGACAAGGTGGATCTGGACAAGGCTACGGCATATGCTGCGGAAGATGCGGATATGACGCTGAGGCTGCATCAGCATTTCTGGCCTCAACTGAGGTCCCTGGAGAATCAATGCAGACTCTACGAGTCCATCGAAATACCCCTAATCGAAGTGCTATCAAGAGTAGAACGAAATGGTGTACTGGTGGATGCGCAACGTCTGCAAGGCCAGAGTCGGGAACTGGCCGCGGTCATGGACAGGCTTGTTTCCGAGGCCACGGAGCTGGCGGGAGAAAGCTTTAACCTCTCATCGCCCAAACAAATACAGAAGATTCTTTTCGAGCGTCAGGGGTTACCCATCATACGCAAAACTCCAAAGGGTCAACCCTCAACGGCGGAGGATGTACTGCAGGAACTTGCCCATGACTATCCATTACCGCGATTGATCCTCGAACACCGTTCTTTGAGCAAACTCAAGTCAACCTATACTGATAAGTTACCAAAACAGATAAATCCACGGACCGGACGGGTACATACCTCATATCAACAGGCGGTGGCCTCTACCGGTCGACTTTCATCCACAGATCCGAATCTGCAGAATATTCCCATCCGAAGCATGGAGGGTCGGCGCATTCGTCAGGCCTTTATAGCTTCACCAGGGCACAAGATATTGGCCGCTGACTATTCACAAATCGAATTGCGTATCATGGCCCATCTATCCGGTGATGAAGGTCTGTGTCAGGCCTTCAGTCGCGGACTGGATATCCATTGCGCAACCGCATCAGAGGTATTTGCCGTTTCAGTAGAGGACGTCGATGCAGCTCAGCGACGTGCGGCCAAGGCGATAAATTTCGGGCTAATCTACGGCATGTCGGCGTTTGGGTTGGCCCGACAGCTAGGTATCACACGCCCTGCGGCTCAGGAATATGTGAATTCGTATTTTTCCCGTTATCCGGGAGTCAAGAAGTATATGGATCAAACCCGTGAGAAGGCCCGGGAAATAGGGTATGTGCAGACTTTATTTGGTCGACGTTTGTATCTGCCGGAAATTAACTCCCGAAATGCTCAGCGGCGCCAGTATGCGGAGCGAACCGCGATCAATGCCCCGATGCAGGGAAGCGCTGCTGATATTATCAAGCGGGCCATGATCGATGTCGATGCTTGGATAAGAGCCTGCGTCCCGGATGCTCTAATGATCATGCAAGTACATGATGAATTAGTTTTTGAGGTTGCTGAACAGGACGTAGAACGCGTTCTTTCAGCGGTTAAAGAGCGGATGGTCTCCGCGGCGGAACTGACGGTGCCTTTGGAAGTGGATGCAGCAATCGGCCTTAACTGGGATGAAGCCCACTGAGCGGGGACCGCCCCGATCATTCTACCGTACATTTTAATTTCAACCCCAGAAGGACCGCTTATCGATAATATCAAGCCTCCTATCATTAACCAGGCAACGCGTTGAGTGAATTGGTTTATAACTAACACACGCCAGTCGCCCATGAAGAAAAAAGCATCTGAGGGCTAATGTTGCATCATGGCTTTATGAAAATGACTTGGTTTGAAAGAACTTTCTTGGTAGACGATTGTCATAGATTTTAGCGCTGTAGCCCGGCGCTTCCCGCTTCCCTCCCTGAGCGGGTAAATGGCTCGGCCCCCCCAAGCCGAGCCTTTTCGGCCCCGGTGTTTTTCTCCCCATTTTCACCGGGGCTTTTTCTTTTTACTGGTTTTCACTGTCGCCAATTCCCTTTCGACCGCGTATTCAAAGTGTAAAGCTGATTGAGCGGTCCTCGGACAGGCTCCTAGGGCTACCGAGATTTAATCCCAGAATCAACGGTCTATTAACCATAAGTCTAATACCTCATAAGCCTCTTCTAGCCCCTTGCGTTTGGTTGCAGAAAAGGTTTGAATGCTTATGTTTTTTCCTTTAATAGTGTTTTGAACTCGTTGGAGGATGTTGAGCGCGGGTCCTCGTCTGAATTTGTCGGCTTTATTCAGCAAAATGTGTATTTCGTAGTTATAATATTGGCACCACTCAATCATCTGCCAATCATAAGGCGTCAGAGGGTGACGGATATCCATTATCAGTAGGATTCCACGAAGAGATTCCCGGTGCTCAAAGTAACATTCCATTAAGTTGCGCCATCGTAGGCGTGTCGATTCAGGTACCTTGGCATAACCGTAACCGGGTAAATCCACCAAACGATGCAGAGGGTCGATTTGAAAGAAGTTGATCATTTGGGTGCGCCCAGGGGTTTTACTGATACGGGCTAGAGCCTTTTGTCTACTCAGGGTATTCAAGGCGCTTGATTTGCCAGAATTAGATCGGCCCGCAAAGGCTACCTCCGCGCCAAGATCCTCCACGAGCTGGTTGCCGCGAGTGGCACTGGTAAGAAATTTGGCTTGTTCATAGTTAATCTTTATTGCCATACGGGTCAATAGTGTTGTGTTATGTGTATGCGATTAGATTGCTGGATCTAGGCAATAGCTTATGCCTTCTCTATATGTTGTCACTACAGAGAATATCGAAATCCTGCTCAACGCACCAGCTCTTGGGTGGCTGCCGAAGCCACTAGGATTTTGCGAGCAAGGCGCTATTATGGTATACAGATCGTTTAGTGAGGTTTTCGCGTTCATCGTGTGCATAAAGAATACGTTTGGGGTACTGAATATGGGGATTTTTAACATGAAATTAATCTTTTCGTTATTTATAACATTCATACTGTCTTCGCCTTTAATCGCGGCGGGTGATGCCGGGGCAGGAAAACAGAAATCAGCAGCCTGCGCTGCTTGTCACGGGGCAGATGGCAATAGCGTCAATCTGGAATGGCCGAAGCTAGCAGGTCAGAGCGAGGCGTATTTGTTAAAGCAATTGAAAGATTTTAAGGGGCAAAAACGCGTCAATCCGTTGATGAGCGGACCTGTGGCTGCTCTTGAAGATCAGGATATGATGGATCTTGCGGCTTATTTCGCCACTCAAACTGGTTCACCCAGCAGTGCAGATGGTGCTCAGTTAGAGTTAGGGGAATTAATATATCGTGGGGGAAATCTTGAAACAGGTGTGGCGGCATGCACTGGCTGTCATTCGCCCACCGGTGCGGGTAATGCCGCAGCCGTTTTTCCAAGGTTATCCGGTCAGCATAGTAAATACATATCAACTCAGTTGCGAAGTTTTCGTGATAATCTGCGGGGTAATGATCAAGCGAGCATGATGCGCTCCGTGGCCAAGAGGATGACGATAGAAGAAATCGAGGCCGTGTCACAGTACGTTGCTGGTTTGCATTAAATACCACCGTTCGATAGAACACAGCCTTCTAGGCGCTAGGGGTGGGCGCGGGATGCACTTTACCCCTGCCTAGATCACTACAGTGATCTAGCTTAAAAGATAAACAGCATCGAATAGTCCAATTATGAAGCATATTGCATGGCTGCTGGGTTTGTTATTCATTACAGTGGGTCCCCTAGCCGCACAACAAGAGCCGTTTACAGAAGGGATACATTATCAAGCCCTGTTCCCGCAAGTTCCTACTGATGCGGCGCAAGGTAAGGTCGAAGTCGTAGCACTATTCTGGTATGGCTGCCCACATTGTTACCAATTAGAGCCCTATGTGAGTAATTGGTTGAAGGATAAGCCGGGTTCCATTGATTTTAAGCGGATGCCGGCGACCATGAACCCTGGTTGGGTAACCCATGCTAGAGTTTATTTGGCGCTGGAATTGATTGGAGAGCTGGAAAGAATTCATCCGCTGATATTTTTAGCTATTCACGAACAGGGCAGGCGGTTGCAGGATTTGAAATCTATTAATCGATTCTTAGCTCAGCAAGGTGTTGATGTAAATAAATTTCTCGAGGCCTACCAGTCACCGGAGGCCCAGACCAAGCTGCGGCGGGTAATGTGGCTTAACCAGCAGTATGGTGCTCCCGGCGTTCCAGCAATAGTTGTCAATGGTAAATATCTGAGCTCAGCTAGTACCGCTGGAGGCTATGTAAAGTTACTTGAACTTATTGAGTTTATAATAAAAAAAGAATCGAATAGTTAAAAAGTGCCTGAAGCTTCTAGGTCAGATTAGCGCAGCGTAACCCGACAGATTAACTGATCCCATCTATCCTGATATTTTTATCTTTGGTCAGCAAATTCTGGTTTAGAACCGAACTTTGCCGATAGTACCTCATCGTGGTTATCAATATTTCACCGTACAAGCTTCATCAAAGGGAGCATCCAAGTCAGCGGCTCAGAATCCTTACTTACAACATCCAGGTTGGGATTTCCTACAGTCGATACCGCCATTATCTAACCCGAAGCTGGAGACATGTATTACCCTTTCCTGGCCGCCAGGAGAATCTTGATAGCATTGCCCGTTTTATATCCGGATTCGACATTGTAGGATTACAAGAGGTCGATGCGGGTAGTTTGCGTAGTAGCTATATCAATCAGGCTAAGTACTTAGCGCATCGAGCTGGTTTTTCGAACTGGTATGTGCAAACCAATCGCAATCTAGGCAGGATAGCGCAACATAGTCTAGGCATGTTAAGCGATCTGCGGCCCATAAGGATCATGGAGTGTAAGCTTCCAGGCAGAATTCCGGGGCGTGGGGTGTTATTCGCATTGTTTGGTGAGGGCTCACAGCAACTATTACTCGGTATTTTACACTTATCACTAGGGCGTAAAGCGCGCATTCACCAATTTGAGTATCTTTCCCGGCTGGTTACTCGATATGAGCATGTGGTGCTTATGGGGGACTTTAACAGCTGTATAGATCAACCCGAGTTTCAAGTTTTTTTAAACAATACTCACCTGTGTTCGCCGGAGAAAGAACTTTATACCTATCCAAGCTGGCGTCCCAGTCGGGGTTTAGATCACATCTTGGTTACCCCCGAGTTGAAGGTCGAGAGAACACATGTTTGCGATGCAGGTTATTCTGACCATCTACCCATCGCACTTGATCTTAGCCTGCCGAAATCTTTACGACTTACCCCGAGATACGGTCATCCTATGCCGTCTGAAGTCTATGCGAAATCGGTGGTTTTGGGTGGCTGACACACGCCAACCATTCGTGATCGCAACAGCGAAGCGAGCTGATCGAGCGCAATTTTGAAGCCATTGAGCTTGGTACGACTCGACCAAGCATCAGACCTGTTATCTAAGCACAGGGAGGCTCTGGAAATGCATCTCTATAGCTACATGAACAGTTCCTGTTCGCTGTAGTGGAAACCGTCACGCTCTATGGCCTGACAAATACCTTCTTCGAGGGTACGCCAGCCTCCAATCCAATAGCAACGTTCGGTCAATCAAAGAAAAGTATACAGACAGCCCGCTGGTCACTCTAGGGATTGATTCAAAAAAACTGTATTTCAATAATATGTAATATATTGATTTGTAAAAAATATATTTTATATCCTAAAGCTTGGCTAGTTTTATTGAAGTCTGAAATTGTGTTGATCATAAACCGACTAGATCTGATATTTTACCGATAATCCAGTCGTAAGCCGTTCATCGGACAATTGGATCGGCTTGAGTGTTATACGTGCTTACCTATCTGTTTTTGTTGCTATAAAAATAGGTATGAACGGCGAGCGCGGAGTTTCATTGATAGAGTTGATGATAGCCCTTTCCATAATGGCGATCCTGGCTTCTATCGCAATACCCTCATATCAATATTTAACTACCAATAACCGAATTACTACTCACACCAATCGCCTACTTGGATCCTTACTTCTTGCACGTAGTGAGGCTGCAAAAAGAGGGGTAACGGTCTCGGTATGTCGTTCTAATAATCCAGTAGCCGCCTCGCCTACCTGCGGGACTGGTGTTGGTTGGAGTGACGGATGGGTCGTTTTTGAGGATTTGGGGGCTGATGGCAGTTTTACGGGTGGTACCGATACCGTGCTGCGTACTGAGGCCGCCATAAAAAGCGGCAACACAATAAAGTCTTCTTTTACAAACTTTATTCGTTACAGCCCAGAGGGTCGTAGTAATACCTTTGGTAGTTTTACGATATGTTCTAAAGACAATGATTCGAAATATACACGTGAGGTTGATGTGTCAGCCACAGGCAGGCCGCGTGTAACCACTTCGGGGACTTGTCCATGACTGAGTATGGTAAAAATGCAGGTTTTAGTTTGATCGAGGTGTTAATCGCCGTTCTAGTTTTGAGTATCGGTCTATTGGGAATGGCTGCATTGCAGTCTTTAGGGATACGCTTCACTCACGACGCATACTTGTTGACGGTTGCCACTCAACAGGCCGAGGACATGGCCGAGAGGATGCGAACCAATCCAAGTGAAACCATAAAATTAGCTGGTACAGGTGGCTATGACAGCCTTTCAGGATTAGGGGTATCCACCGTAGATTGTGAAACAGCAACTTGCATATCTACCGATAGGGCGTTATTCGATCATGCCCAATGGAGTGCCTTTAACCAGTCTCTGTTTGGGGTTGGAAAAGAGGGGAGTGTTACCCGCAATGGTGACGTATTTAATATTTCGCTGAATTGGAGTGAGATTAATAATTCAGGTGGGGCAGATACTAAAAAATACATAATGGTGTTCAAGCCATGAAGGTAAAAATCGACACTATAAGTCTAATTCAAGGTGCGCCGGGTAAGGTTTGTGCCTGTGGGTTGAGCATGCGTTGCGCGGGTGTGTCGTTAATCGAGCTGATGATAGCGATGACCATTAGTCTCGTTTTACTACTAGGGATTGCGCAGATCTATTCGGGCAGTAAAGAAACCTACCGTATTAATGAAGATTTAAGCATGATGCAGGAGACTACTCGCTTCGGATTCGAGTCTCTGACCGGTGCCATCATCATGGCCGATCATTGGGGAGGAGTGCCTTCTGCGGATATCAGTGTAACTGCAACCGGTATTACCGGAGGAACTGGAGATTGTAATGCGGCTTGGGTGACAAATATTGGCCAAGCGGTATTCGGGGCTGAAGGTGCGGCCAACATCAGCAGTGTTACCGGGTTCCAAAGCTGCTTGAGTACCGATCGTTATGTGCCTAACAGTGATGTATTAATTGTGCGTTATGCAGCGGGTCAGCCCATTGGTGATAGCGATGTGCAAAGTACGTCGAATCCAGATAGGTCCAACGATTTATATGTTAGAACGGCTACCGGAGAAAAGGGAACCTTGTTTTGGGGCGGTGTAAGTCCAGTGTCGGCTACCGGTCTAAGTACGGAGAATGGTACGAATAACTATGTATATAGGGTTGAGGCTTTTTTTCTGCGCCCTTGTAGCACGCTTGATGCAAGTAGCAATTGTACTGATGGTATACCTACATTAGCCAAGCTCACTTTTGATGACAGCGGTAGCGTGGTACAAGAGGCACAAGTAGACGGTGTCGAACAGATTCAATATCAATACGGAATCGATACTAACGCCGATGGCCAAGTGGAGCAATTTGCTTCGGCTACGAATGTGGCGAATTGGAATCAAGTGGTTGCCGTGCGCATAGATATGTTGGTGCGCACCGTGTCTGAAGACAGCGACTATATCGATACTAATACTACTTATACCTTGGCGGGAGGAACGGCCGACAATGGTCTTGTATACACCGTACCGACCGCAGATCGTGGCTTCCATCGTAAACAACTGGCCAAGGTTGTGCAGATACGCAACCGGACTAGGTTTTAGACAAGGAGTCATCAAATGCAGCAGTCTCACCAACAGGGCTATGTGTTGTTCACGGGTTTGATATTTATGTTAATCCTGGCGGTGATCGGAGTCAGTGCCATGCAGGCCACGAATATCGAATATCGTATGAGTTCCAATACGGCGTTTAAGAAACAGGCCTTTGCTCGAGGCGAGAGTGGCCGTTCTGCTTTATCCGATGTGTTGAGCGACCACCTCGTCGCGGCAGGCACTTGGCCGGCATCGTTTACCCTGCCATCGGGTCTTACTATCAAGGACAAAGACTCCAATGGTGTGGCTGATGACCTCTCTCAAAACGGAGGAGGCGAGACCCCAAATGCTCCCCTTGCGGATGCCGATTACCAGATTGATTACAATGTTGATGGTGATCTAACAGACTCAGAAGATATCGATGTCGAAGTTTCCACCTTTTGGCTGAAATCTAAAAAGGCCGTTGGGGCCGGTCTTGGGGACAGCTCTGGGACCTTGGGGGCAGGCAAGGGTATCTCGGGTGGTGGATTTCATATGTTTTTTCAGGTAAGGGCTGACGGAACAGCCCCTTCACAAGCTCGTTCAAATGTGCTCGTTGACTATCGGCACATTCCTTAAGGCTTCTAGGTGACTGTCATGGAAAAGAATATATCGCATACCCCTTTATGCAAAGGATTGTTTCATCGATTAATCACGCTAATCGGTGGTTTCATCCTCGGTCTTGCGGCCGCGGTTCCCTTCCAAGTGTATGCCGCCGGTGAAACATCGGCCGATTATATCGCCATACCTCCATTCATCGCCCAGACCACAGACCGGCCCAATGTCATCATATCGCTAGATACCTCTGGAAGCATGAAGATTCCAGCATACGGACAAATCGGTAAAAGCTGGAGTAGCGATGTTCATGACAATTTTGATCCGTCCACGGTATATTATGGCTATTTCGATCCTACCAAATATTACGTCTATGATGATGATCCTGCCAAACTATTCTTTATAGAGGATCCCGTAAGCCCTTCTGCAAAGACTACGGACAACTGGGACGGTAATTTCTTGAATTGGTTGAGCATGCGTCGTTTTGATATCGTGCGCAAGGTGCTGATTGGTGGCAAGGTGAGAGACCGAAACACCGAGAGCATTGGGGGTGACGACTGGTATGTGCTGCTGGGTCAGGATGAACCCCAGGATCGACAATTCTATAAGTCCTACACTTCGAGCAGTGCCCATACGCCCACCCAATATGCCGATGGCACTGTTTTTGAAATGGCTAATGGGAAGATTATTCCTACCACAGGGGGAGCGGGGAGTAACGTGCAGGTCATTAACGTGCAGGATACTCCTAGTGAATCCGTGGAAATGGGCCAAGTCACTATGGATTGGCAAATCGGTGATCCATGGGTCGATGTCAGCTTTATCAATACCTATGCGACTCCACCCGTGGTCGTGGCCAAATCACTGGCATTCAATGGTGGCGATCCCACCTTGATTCGGGTTCAAAACATCACCACTACGGGATTTCAGATTCGCATGCAGGAATGGGATTACAAAGATGGTAATCACACCACAGAAGAATTGTTCTATATTGCTGCAAACTCCGGAAATTACAATATTACACTTGATAGCGGGAGCAGTTTGAGGGTAGAGGCAGGAACGATTAGCGGTGTGAGCACCCTATGTGATAGTTCCACTCAACATCAGGCCCTGTCCCCCTTCTTATCGACACCTGTGTTATTCACCGGTATCAGCACCTTCAACGAGGCCGATGCGGTGGTGACTCGAAATGAGAATGTGGCCACCAATGGTTTTGATGTCTGTCTACAGGAACAGGAATCCAAAACAGTAGCTTCGGAATCGCACGCCGCTGAAGATATCCACTATATCGCGATTGCTCCAGGCAGCGCAGTGGGCACTCTTCCCAGCTCGGGGGTAACGAGTACTGCCGGTGCTCAGATCGAGATTGGTGACAGTGGTGGCACCAATATTGATGACAGCTGGGATCTCATCACCTTCGCAACAACCTTTAGGGAACCTCCCACGGTGGTAATGGACATGCAGACCCTACAAGGGGACAATACCGCCACGCTGAGGGTGGCGGATGATACCTGGACGACTACTCAGATGGATGTGAAAGTCGAGGAGGAAAAATCTGACGACTCCGAAACAACCCATGTTGATGAGAGAATCGGGTATGTCGCCGTGAGTGGTTCCGGCACTTTTAACATTCATCTGGCAATAAAAGAAACCGACACCGTTAATAGACCCAAGGAACCCAAAGGCCTGCTTCAGGCCCTTGAAGGAGGGATGCGCCTGGGGCTGGCGGTATTTAATTATAATCATGACCGGAATCCGACTTCTGTTTATTCCACGTCTGGAAAGGATTTTGATGGCGGTACATTTTTTCCTTGCTATCCGGATGTGTTAAAACCGACTTCACAGCGCACCAACTGGGATATCTGTAAGGAAACCTATGCCGGCGCCCCGTTGGATGATCTGATCGAGGTTATTGAAGATCACCCGCTGATCTGGGCGACCACTCCTATCGCTGAAACCCTATACAATATCGGTCAGTATGCAGTCCAGGGTAATCATCCTACCGGAACAGATTTGAACTCCAATCCATGGCCTCATGATGAGATACGCCAGGGATATCCAACGGCCCCTTCACCCAACCATACCCCGCTTTTTGCCAACAACGATGGCTCTACTGCTCACCCCAATGTCGGCACCCACCCGCCGTATAAGGTCAATAACACTTGGGATCCTTATTATTATTCCGATGTCAATGCAACACTGCCCTGCGCTAAGACCTTTGTATTGAATTTCAATGATGGAGCACCGTATACGGATTGGGATACCTCAAATGGTTTTACCGTACCTACCGACTTTGTGGGCGATGGAGATGGTGACTATGGTGAGAATGAGGCACTAGACGATGTTGCCTTAATGTTCCGTAATCAAGACATACGAGATGATTTGGCAGGGCATCAGGAAATTGTTTCATACTATGTGCTTGCGGCCTTAGGAGCTGACCCGAGCGAAGTCGGTGCAACCTCACGCAGACGCCTGATGGAAGCGGCCGTCAATGGAGGTTTCAATGATCTTGACGGCGATCATCTTCCGGATGTGGCTCATCCGGCAGATATAGTCAACTATATCTCTACCCATGATGATAATGGCGATCTATCCGATGGCGGGGATTGCAGTGCTTTAATCAATGAGTGGGACCAAGATGGTGACTGTGTTCCCGATACATTCTTCTTTGCTAACGATGGATTTAAACTAGAGCAGGAACTGCTGGCGGCTTTTCAGTCCATATTGAAACGTGTAGCCTCAGGTGCAGCGGCCTCGGTATTAGCGGGTTCAACGAGTGGCGAGGGCGCGATCTATCAAGCACGATTTGAACAAGAGCGCACTGAAGGTGCTACTACCGTCCATTGGATCGGCGACATCACTGCAACGTTTATCGATAGCGCAGGTCGTCTGCGCGAAGATGGGGATGGAGATCAGGTATTGGATGGAGACATCACTGTCGATGAGATTATCGACATGTGCTACAACACCAGTGATCAAGAGGTCCGGGTAAAAACCTCTGACGATCCAGCTGACCGGCCAACATCAGCCCAATTTACGGCCTGTAACCAATCGACCTTCAGTCAAAATCTATTTACCGTTGATTATTTATGGAGTGCCGGTAAATGGCTCTATGATCTTAGTAATACAGAGGTGTTAACACAAGGTGCGTATTCCGCCATCAACAACAGGTACATCGTCACTGCAATTGATGGTTCGGACGGAAGTTCTCGAAATGGAATAATCGAGAGGGATGAACAACAGGATTTTGAAGATGCGAGTTTCAGCGGTAGGGAAGGTTTGCTGTCTGCCACAACGAATTCGGAAGCGGCAGATATCGTCAACTTTACCCGTGGCAGCAATGCGGTCGCTAGTTACCGTAGTCGGCAGATTGAGATAGGCGCAAGCGAAAAGACATGGCGTCTGGGTGATGTCATTCATTCATCGCCTATCGCCTTGGCGATGCCGGCGGAGGATTACCACTTTATCTATGCAGGAACGACATTTGGTAATAGTTATAAGAACTTTGTGGTTGAGTACTTGAATCGCAGAACCATGGTATTCACAGGTGCCAATGATGGTATGGTGCACGCATTCAACGGTGGATATTATGACCAGTCAATAAAAACCTATCAGAATGGTTTCTCTAGCACCACACAATATCCGTTAGGAAAGGAGTTGTGGGCCTATCTACCCTATAATGTATTGCCTCATCTAAAGTATCTGGCCGATGCCACCTATGGGAGTCAGGATGGCGACCATCTTTATATGATAGATGCGGAGCCGCGCATCTTTGACGCCAGGATATTCAATGACGCTGCCAGCTCAACTACCGGTGGTGTCGATGGTCAGAGCGGCAGTGCTCACCCCAACGGTTGGGGTACGATCCTGGTGGGATCCATGCGATTTGGCGGCGGCCCTGTGCAGATAGACGTCGATAATGACGGCTCGTTAGACGAGACGCTGAGTTCCTCCTTTTTTATCCTGGACATCACGGATCCCGAATCACCGCCACAGGTACTGTTCGAGTACACAATGGCCGATCTTGGTTTTACTATGTCGATACCTACACCAATCAGGAAAAATGATGTCAATGGTATCGACCAATGGTACTTGTTGCTGGGTTCCGGGCCAATTGATGCAACATCCCCCCCCTTGGGCGTACGGGATGCCACCAGCTCACAACATGCCAGACTGCTGCTGCTTGATCTCAAGTCTATGAGCTTGGAGAGTGCCTTTGATAGTGACGGTATCGTGGTGCTGAATGGCGCAGATGATGCCACAAATGCCTTTGTGACGGGCATGTTACCGGTGGACTATAATCTGGACACGCAAACAGATGCCGTTTATATCAGCACGGTGAGCGGTACGACAGGAAACTTCGCTGGGAAACTATACCGACTGACCTTGCGCAGCAGCGACGGCACGGGTGTTCCAAACAGCGGTAGTTATAAAGATATCGCTTCATGGTCGACAGAGATCATGCTCGATGATGTCGGACCCATTTCAGCGCTCCCAAATGCTGCGGTAGATTCGTTTGGTAATCGGTGGATATTCATAGGAACCGGCCGTTTTCTAGTACGCAATGATGCCATCGACAGTAGTCAGCAGGCCTACTATGGTATCAAGGAACCCAGAGATAGCACTGCAGGTGGTTTTATTTGGGGGGCAGTAGATAAAAATAAACTCGTGAATGTGACGACTACCGGTGTGAATACGGATGATACACTGTCATCTAGTGTTGATACCCTGAGCAGCGCTAATTCTGTGAGTACCTATTCCGCACTCAACACCGCCATGGTCAAACCTCCAACCAGTACCTTTAATGCCAACCATGGCTGGTATCGCAGCTTTGGTCAGTCACCGCAAACGGCATATGAGCGCAACGTCGGGCAGGCTGCGGTATTGGGTGGCATCTTGGCTTTTACTACCTTCGAACCGTCGGGCGATATATGTGCGTACGAAGGCTCATCTAATCTCTATGCCTTGAGTTTTACCACCGGCACGGCAAATCCGGGTGCAGCAGCCTTCGGCACTCCTGATACCTCTGGTGGGGCTGTACCAGTGGTTGATTTGGTCGATCTGGGCGAAGGCCTGGTGACGACTGTCAGTTTCCACACCAGCCCAGGTTACAAGAAGACCAGCCACTCCAACAACGGAGATCCTACTGGGGATGATTCTACCAGTAGCCATGGTACAGATACCCTGGGGGCCATTGCCGTATCATCAACAGGTGAAAATAGTCAAACCGAGATGCAGACTTCTGGAGCGGTAACCAGTGGCGAGTCAAATTGGCGTTTCGAGTATTAACCTACCTATACAGGGGGCCTTGGATTCTCAAAATTTCTTGCCGAAAGCGTTGCATAGAAGTACAAGGCATCGTTCTAAGGTCCTCAGTATTTAGGAGTAAAAATGTCCTATAAACGCTATGAACTTGGATTTAATTTAATCGAACTCATGA
This sequence comes from Gammaproteobacteria bacterium, assembly GCA_024222475.1. Lineage (GTDB taxonomy): Bacteria > Pseudomonadota > Gammaproteobacteria > JAAEPA01 > JAAEPA01 > JAAEPA01. Next base: position 41,973 of record JAAEPA010000156.1, read on the forward strand.
TAGTAGTAGCGATATCCTCCATCATTGCTATGGTGGCGATACCTGCATATCAAGATTCGGTGATAAAGGGTAAACGTACTGAGGGGCAAGCCGCTTTAGTGAATATGGCGAATCGTATAGAAAAGTATTTCTATGATAACAACAGCTATGTAGGCGCTACAGCTACCGGTTTGATGGGCAGTAGCGCAACCGAAAGTGGTTATTATCAGTTGCAAATTTCCGTAGCTACTGCGACGGCTTATACTCTGCAGGCTCAGCCAGCCGGCAACTTCGATGATGCTTATTGCCAGACCCTTACCTTAGATCACTCTGGCACCAAAGGCGTTGCGGGCGGTGCAACCAAACCGGCATCTGAGTGCTGGTGAGACCACAGCTATCCTAGTCTGGATGGGGTTGTGGTTTCGTCCTTAGTTCTTGCGGCAGGCTGAAAACTACCTCTTCACGAACGCCATCAATTTCCCGAATAACTGCTGTGCCGTAACGTCCGAGCTTCTTAATAACACGCTGAACCAGTATTTCGGGTGCTGATGCTCCTGCTGTAACACCAACGCATCGTTTATCTTTCAGCCAACGATCATCAATTTCCTCTGGACCGTCAATCAAATAAGCTTCTACCGGCTTGTTGGCGGCGATCTCCTGTAAGCGGTTGGAGTTGGAGCTGTTGGGAGAGCCGACGACCAGGATCAGGTCGCACTTGGCGACTAGTTGCTTCACTGCGTCTTGCCGGTTTTGCGTTGCATAGCATATATCGCTCTTGCGTGGACCGTAGATCTTTGGAAAGCGTTTTTGCAGGGCCTGGATAATCACGGCTGTATCGTCTATAGACAGTGTCGTCTGGGTGACGATCGCCAGAATATCAGGGTTCTTAACTCGCAGTTTTTCAACATCTTGAGGGTTCTCTACGAGATAGATGGCGCCCCCTTTTGAGCAGTCATATTGACCCATGGTCCCCTCGACCTCTGGATGGCCAGCATGTCCGATAAGAATAGTCTCGCGACCTTCCATGCAATATCTAGCGACCTCAAGATGGACCTTGGTGACCAATGGACAGGTTGCATCAAAGACCTTGAGCTCGCGCTTACTCGCCTCCTGTTTTACCGCCCGAGAAACCCCATGCGCACTGAAGATAACCGTGGCGTCATCGGGTACTTCACTGAGCTCCTCAACGAAAATTGCGCCTTTTCGTTTTAGATCATCGACTACAAACTTGTTATGAACCACTTCATGACGCACATAGATCGGCGCCCCGAATAGCTCAAGGGCGCGTTTCACGATTTCGATAGCCCGGTCTACACCGGCACAGAAACCGCGAGGAGTTGCGAGTAGTACTTCCATTCTATATACCTACCTATGGCTATTCGGAACTTGCTGGGAGGATTTGGGTTGATGGACGATTATAAATAAACTGACCTGCCAAGGGGGGAAAGCAGAGCGCATTTGGTGTCTCATGGGTTTGACACCTCCAAGATCTCCACAATATAGGTCAGCTCATGACCGGCCAGAGGATGATTAAAATCCACTCTTACATGATCTTCAGTCATATCGAGGACAATCCCTGGAATTTGATCACCACCGGGGGTGGTGAATTCTACAATTACACCTGGTTCTAAGGGAATTTCCTGGGGAAACTCGCCTCTGGCGAGTGCATGAACGGCCTGCGGATCACGAAAACCAAAACTTTGTTCTGGGGAGATATTAAATCGTCCTTTGTCTCCACGGCCAAGGCCATAGAGGACCTGTTCTAGGCCCTGATGAAGTTCCCCCGTACCGATGACCAGTTCCACCGGTTCTTGCCCAAAGCTGCTTTCAGCAATCATGCCGTCTTCCAGGGCGATGGAGAAATGCAGTTTGACCTTACTTCCCATAGCAATAGATTTGGATCTGCCGTTCATTTTCATACCATCGAGTTGATTATCCTTGGTTTCCGGCTTCGGAGGATCGAGGCCTATTGAAAAAAAGACCGTGGATCATCAATACACTGGCACCCACAGTGATGGCCGAATCGGCAATATTGAAGGTCGGCCAGTAGTAGTCCTGGTAATACCACTGGATAAAGTCGATGACATGACCATAAAGCAGACGGTCGATCAGGTTACCCAATGCCCCGCCAAGCACCAAAGATAGTCCTATGGCGGTCCATTTCTCGGAACTGTCTAACCGGGCTAGCCATGTCAGCAGGAATATGCAAACCGCCAGGGCCAACAGACTGAAGAACCAGCGTTGCCAGCCTCCGGCATCGCTCAAGAAGCTGAAGGCTGCGCCGGTATTGTAGACTAGGGTGAGATTGAATGAAGGAATTACAGATACCGGGATATGTAGGTCCAGGGCGCGTTCCGCCTGCCATTTGGTCAGCTGATCGATCAGAATTACCAATCCGGATAGCCCTGTCCACTTAAGCATATCGGCGTTGCTCGCCTTCACCGTCTACATTCGATACACATCGGCCGCAGAGTTGAGGGTGATTCTGATTCTTGCCGACGTCTTTTCGGTGATGCCAGCAGCGGATGCATTTGTCGTGGGAGCTGGGTGTGGCTCTGATCCCGATCTCACCGCTACTCAGCGTATAGTTCACCGTATCCGTCGGGGGGGTAACGCCGTTGTAGATTCTGGCATATGAGGTAATGAGCACAAAGCGTAGTTCATCCTCCAATTTTTCGAGTGTTGCGTATAGCTTTTCGTCGCAATAAAGATCGACTTCGGCATCCAGCGATGATCCTATCCGATTATTGACCCGCAATTTTTCTAACTCCTTACTAACCGCATCACGCACCTCGATGACTTCGTCCCAGAACGATGTCATGGTCATGCCCTTTGCTCTTTCCTCGTCTGGATACGTTATCGCTGGGATGTCATGCCAGGTGCTCAGGAACACGGATTCCTCCCGGCTGCCGGGGATGAGTCCCCAGATTTCTTCCGCCGTGAAACTTAGCACCGGAGCCAGCCAGTGCGCCATGGCTTGGATAATATGATACATGGCGGACTGGGCCGAGCGCCGGGCGCTGCTGTCCGCTTGGGTGGTGTAGAGCCGGTCTTTGAGGATATCGAGATAGAAGTTACCCATCTTCACCGTACAGAAGTTGTGCAGTTCCTGATAGATCCGATGGAACTCGTAGGTCTTGTAGGCAATCTTGATGTTAGTTTGCAGCTGGGTGGCTTGGTCCACGGCCCATCTGTCCAGAGACAGCATGTGCGTGGGTGCAAGTGCAAACATATCTTGTTGCGGATCGAAGCCATGCAAATTTCCGAGCAGAAAACGTGCCGTATTACGGATGCGCCGATAGGCATCGGCCGTGCGTTTGATAATTTCGTCGGACACCGCCATCTCGCCGCTATAATCTGCGGAGGCGACCCATAGACGTAGGATATCGGCGCCCAGGGCCTTGATCACTTTTTGTGGGGCAACCACGTTCCCGCGAGACTTTGACATCTTCTGCCCCTTGGCATCGACGGTGAACCCATGGGTGAGCACCTGTTTATAAGGCGCAGTGCCATGCATGGCCACCGCAGTAAGTAGCGAGGACTGAAACCAACCACGATGCTGATCGGAACCCTCCAGATAAAGATCAGCCGGATATTCGAGTTCATCACGCACATCCAATACACAGGCATGGGTCACACCGGAGTCGAACCAGACATCCAGGGTGTCGGTGACCATTTCGTAATCCTCGGCCTCTTCGCCCAGGAGTTCTGCGGGCTGGAGTTCGAACCAAGCATCGATGCCTTTGGTTTCCATTTTGACAGCTACTGATTCCATAAGCCTTGTTGTATCGGGGTGAAGTTCGCCGCTGTGTCGGTTAACAAACAGGGCGATGGGTACACCCCAGGTTCGTTGTCGGGAGATACACCAATCAGGTCGAGTTTCAATCATGCCGCGGATCCTGGCCATGCCCCAATCGGGTATCCAACGTACTTCTTTGATGGCATCGAGGGCCTGTTCGCGCAATCCGGCCTGATCCATGCCTATGAACCATTGAGGGGTAGAGCGAAAGATGATCGGCGTCTTGTGCCGCCAGCAGTGCGGATAGCTGTGCCGTAGCGGCTCCTGATGTACCAGTGTTTGGTGTTGTTCCAACACCTCGATGACATGGGTGTTGGCCTCGAACACCGATTCACCTGAAAAAAGCTCGGTATCGGGCAAAAACCGACCGTCTGGACCTACCGGATTGGTCACGGGTAATTGGTAGGGTAAACCCACAGCATAGTCATCCTGACCATGCCCGGGGGCCGTGTGTACTGCGCCTGTTCCGGCCTCTATGGTCACGTGTTCACCCAGGATGATCGGGACCTCGCGCGCGTAAAAGGGGTGTTTGAGGCGTTGATGCTCTAAGGCCCGGCCTAGGCAGTGACCTAAGATCCGTGGACTTTCCAGTCCATAACGTCGGCAGGCGGAATCCATGAGATCTTGTGCCAGCAGCAGGCGTTCATCATCGGTCTGTATCAGGACATAGGTCAGGGTAGGGTGTAGGGCAACGGCCTGATTTGCAGGTAATGTCCATGGTGTAGTCGTCCAGATGATCACTGACACAGGACCCTGACCCTGTTCGGCGAACGAGCCTTTTGCTAGGAATTCGGCGATATCTGCGACCGGGAAGCGCGCATCGATCGATGGCGATGTCTTGTCCTCATATTCAACCTCCGCTTCTGCCAATGCAGAACCGCACTCCACGCACCAATGTACCGGTTTGGCGCCCCGATGCAGATGGCCTCGATCAATGATTTTTCCCAGCGCGCGCAAGATATTGGCCTCGAAGCCGAAGTCCATGGTCTGATAAGGCCGATCCCAAGCACCTAAGATCCCCAAGCGCTTGAAGTCGTGCCGTTGGGTATTGATCTGAGTTGCCGCATAGTCGCGACAGGCCTGACGAAAGGCCATGTGATCAACTTTGTGTCCAGCGCGACCAAGCCTTTTTTCAACCTGCAATTCTATGGGTAGACCATGGCAATCCCAACCGGGTATATAAGGGGCATCAAAACCGCTCAGCGTCTTGCTCTTGACGATGATGTCCTTGAGCACCTTGTTGACTGCATGGCCGATATGGATTTCCCCATTGGCATAGGGAGGGCCATCATGGAGGATAAATTTTGGTCTTCCGCTAGATGCTTGGCGAATTTTCCGGTACAGCCCGTCTGTTTCCCAGCGCCTGAGCATCTCTGGCTCACGTTTGGCTAGATTGCCACGCATGGGGAATTGAGTCTTGGGTAGGTTTAGGGTGTTTTTATAGTCGCTCACGATAAAAAAGAGTCTTGTTGTTTGGTGCTAAGTAATGGTTCAAAGTACATTGCGGGCCATGGTCACATCGTGCCGGATTTGTATCTTCAGGGCGTCAAGTGAATCAAACCGGGTTTCCTCCCGAAGCTTATAGAGTAGATCTACATGCAGATGCCGGCCATAGATTTCATCGGTGAAATCCAGTAAATGGACCTCTATTCGTTTATCGGTACCGTTCACGGTAGGCCGAGTCCCGATATTAACAACGGCATTGAGTGGGTAGTTGTTCAGGCCGTGGACCTTTGCTGCAAAGACGCCGTTTACCGGAGAAACTTGACGGCCGAGACGCACATTGGCTGTAGGAAATCCCAGTTTTCTGCCCAGTCTTTCCCCCTGGACGACTCTGCCGCTGATTCGATAAGGACGCCCTAAAAATCTTTGTGCCGTTTCCAGATCGCCACGTTGCAGGGCATGACGAATAAGGGTGCTGCTGGCCCTCTTACCGTCGATGATAAATGATGGCATGTGAGTGACTTCAAATCCGAACTCTCGACCGGCCTCTTGTAGCATGGCGTAGTTACCTTTTCGGTCGCTACCGAACTGGAAGTCGTCTCCCACGACCAGGTAGCGTACTCCAAGACCATCCACCAGGGTCTGCTTAATGAAGATCTCGGGCAGCATATCAGCCAAGCCCTGATTAAACCGCAGGCAAAGTAGCCGGTCTATGGCAAAATTTTGAATAACCTGGAGCTTCTCCCGAAATCGGGTCAGGCGCGCCGGGGCCTTAGAGCCAGTAAAAAATTCCCGGGGAAGGGGTTCGAATATGATCACTTGGGAGGGCAGCCGCAATTCCTTCGCCTTGTTGGTAACTTGCCGAAGTACTGCCTGGTGACCACAATGCACACCATCGAAATTACCGATAGTGGTGACACATCCTCGATGCCTGGGCGACAGATTATAGCTGCCTCGAATCAGCTCCATAAGGTTTCCATAAATCCACCATTATAGAGGCTGTCTGGTAAAAGATGAATCAATCCTAATGCTGATTTCCACCATTTCCGAATATCGATAAGGAATGCGAATGAAATAACTTCCCTATCTGATCAGGAATTGCCTCGGTCTAATACCCTGAATGAATAGGGTTAATAGGTACCCAAATGCGGCTAGGCAGATCAGTCCCGCCAATGAGGATCCTCGCTGCATCATGCCCCATTGATTCCAAGCGCTTAATGCGGGTGTCAGCAATACCAGGATGAGCGTTAACAATACCGTTGCTAAAAATATTTGGCGGATGAATTTCGACCAACCCGGTTGCAGTGTATAAATATTTATTCTTAACAAATGTCGAAACAACAGGCCGGCGTTGATAAAGGCGGAGGCGGCGGTGGCGAGGGCCAACCCCGTGTGTGGTCCTGGAAGCTCAAAATAGACCCAGGGCACGACAAAGATGACGTTCAATGCCATGTTGGCCAGCATCGCTATGATACCGATGCGTACCGGAGTTTTGGTATCCTGGCGGGAATAAAAACCGGGGGCCAGGACCTTGATCAGAATAAATGCCGGTAGTCCGCAGGCATAGGCCATTAGACTCATCGAGGCCATTTGGGAGTCGGCATAACTGAATTCACGGTACTGGATCAGTGAGACCAAGATGGGGCCAGCCAGTAGAATAAGCCCCATCATCGCCGGGACGGTGACCAGCAGCGCCAGTCGCATTGCCCAGTCGAGAGTATGACTGAATTCCTCGGCGTGGTTGCGGGCATGTTGCCGAGACAGCCGCGGTAGAATTACCGTGGCGATGGCGATGCCAAACAATGCCAGGGGTAATTCAACAAACCGGTCCGAAAAATAGAGCCAGGAGATACTGCCCGTGGTTAAAAATGAGGCGATCAAGGTGTCGAATAATAGATTGATCTGCACCACCGAGGTACCGAACAGTGCGGGGATCATCAAGCGCATAACGCGACGTACACCCTTATGAGCTGTCCTGAATCGTGGGCGGGGCAATAGCCCCAGGCGGTAAAGAAACGGCAACTGAAAGCCCAGTTGCACTACCCCCGCGATGAATACCCCTACCGCCAAGGCCGTGATGGGTGGATCCATATGGGGTGCCAGCCAGAGGGTTGCGCCGATCAGGGAAAAATTGAGCAGTACCGGGGTGACCGCCGGTACAGCAAACTTTCCCATGGCATTCAGGATTCCACCGGCCATTGCAGTCAGGGAGATGAACAGCAAGTACGGAAAGGTGAGGCGCAGCATGTACACAGTAAGATCGAAACGTGAATTCTCACCGATAAAACCGGGCGCAAAAATCGTGATGAGCAATGGAGCGGCAAGGATTCCAAGTGCCGTAAGGGCCACCAAGACCAATCCCAGGGAGCCGGTGACATGGTCTACCAGATCCTTTAAATCGGTTTTCCCCTGCTGTTCCTTAATTTCAGAGAATATGGGCACGAAGGCTTGGGAAAATGCACCTTCGGCAAATAGACGGCGTAGAAAATTGGGTATCCGGAAGGCGACAAAAAAAGCATCTGTTGCGCCGCTGGCGCCGAAGAATATGGCAATAACCACATCTCGCAGATACCCAAAGATTCTGGAGATTAGGGTCATACCACCTACTGTGGTCGTGGATTTAAGGACTTTACTCAGAGTGGTTTCTCGGAAGGATCAAGTTTGGCTGGAGCGAAGATACAGGTTTGCTGTTGGGTACGCAATGATTATACGCGCGACAAATATCTTTTTAAGATGAATA
>JAAEPA010000157.1 GCA_024222475.1 Gammaproteobacteria bacterium
GGTGGACAAGGGATCTACACCACGACCATCCCTTCTGAGGACATGCTCGCCCCAGGGATCGAATATTATATACAGGCCGCTGATACCGCCGGGAACACGGTACTGCGTGGTTTTGACTTTTCACCGCTCATCATCTTAGTCGGCTCTCCTGGTCTTGAAGACGCCGTCACCGAAGTACCGCCGGAAGAAACCGCCGCCAAGCCCAAGGAGGAGAAGAAGAAATCGGGGGCCATGAAATGGGTGCTTATTGGCGTGGGAGTGGCAGCGTTGGCCGGCCTGGGTATCGCCCTCGGTGGCGGAGGCGGAGGCGGAGGCGGCGATGGCGATGGCGATAATGGATCCACCGGAATCCTTTCTATCGATGCTTCTGCACCATAGTGATGATTACTCCGGTATACCTGTAGTACGCCTGCGTTGGATCTTTAACGGCCCTGATTTTGAACTTGAATATTGGTAGTAGATCGTAAAACAGGCAGGAATATTATTATCTGAGTCGAGAAGGTAACCCATATCCGTTTTTCTTCAGACGAAAAAAGACAGCTGGGAGCACTATAAATTAAGGGAGGAGATTTTGAGATGTATTCAAGGATTGCGCTGGTTTTAGTAACGCTCATTTTTATATGCAGCTGTAATTCGGATTCGGACTCCTCACGCCCGATCGACTCGGAAAACAATGTTTCTTTCGCCATGCCAAAGGCAAGGGACCTGGCGCAGTTACCCCAAGCGGGTAGCTGGCGCGCTTACATAATTATTCCAGAGGCGAGAAATTTAAATTGCGGTACTTCTTTTTTCGAATCCCCCTCATGTGACCTCTCGGTGAACACTGCCGCCGAGGAGGCTTCTGGTCGGATCGACCTTGAGGCAGGAACATATACTATTGAAATAGTATGGCTCTATGGCGATCCTGACTTTTTTAATTCTTCCCGAACAGGTGGAGAATGGTTGATTGCAAACGCGCAAAAGTCAGTGACCATTATCGCCGGACAAACCTCCTCATTGGCTTTTAATGAGAACGATTACAAGCCACTCCCTGACGAGGATGATGACGGCGTCAGTAATCTAGCAGAACTCGAACAAAGGACTGATCCAGGAAATTCTGATGATCCACCAACAGACATAGCAGTCCCAGATGTTGTGGGGCTATTTGAATCAGAGGCTAGATCGCAAATTGAAACCGCTGGTCTCTTAGTGGGTGCTGTAACAGAAGAGCACAGCGAAAGTGTAGAAGCCAACAGGATCATAAGCCAGATTCCTTCGGGGGGTGTTCTGGCGAAGGCCGGAGCTACAGTAGCTCTGGTGATCTCTCTAGGACCGGATACAAGCACTGTAGTACCCGATTGCCGACAAATCAAGGAAGCGGACTGCAAAGAACGCATTCGAGATGCCGGACTGAAAGTTGGCAAGGTTACACGAGAATTCAGCGATACCATCCCAAAAGGCGATGTCATTAGAACTATCCCTGCTCATGATACCATGGTGGATGAGGGAAGCACCGTCAAACTCGTGGTATCCCGCGGCCTGCCAGATGTTCCAGTACCCGATTGCCGAAACGTACCGGAAGCGGACTGCAAAGATCGCATTCGAGATGACGGACTGAAAGTTGGCAAGGTTACACGAGAATTCAGCGATACCATACCAAAAGGCGATGTCATTAGAACCGACCCTGCTCATGATACCATGGTGGATCAGGGAAGCACCGTCGACATCGTGGTATCCAAAGACCCTCCCCCTCCTCCTACGCACAAAATAGAAAATATTGTGTTTTCACCTGTTTCTCCTGCATCACTGAATAATGAGCAACGTGTAAATATAACATTCAACTATAGAACCGATGAACCAGGTGGTGTGCGTATATTCGCCCTACCTTTTACTAGTGGCGCAGGGACATCAAATTTTGCTGTTTGCGGCTCTCCACTATATCCAACGGGTGAAGGGAGTGGCGATTGCTTTTTCAGGGTGTCGACTGGAACTGTCAAAGTAGATCAAGTGCGGTTCCGAATGACGACGGCTGATCAAAGCAGCCAGTTGCTCGAATTTTTCGTTGATGTGGATTACCAGTACGGTCCCACCGGCTTAAGTGTTAGTTGTCGTAATCTTTTAGTAGGAGAAACATGTGGGACTTCGACTTTCAAATGTGTAAGCTTGCGAATAGGTGATGGTTCTACCTGCGGTGAAAATTGTGCCCAGAAGGTCTCGACATTACTAACGAGAGAGGGTATAAATTTTGGTGGTCGTTTCAGTGGTGGTACTTCAAATAGTCCGGCGTGTGTCGGATGGCGGGAAGACATTGGTGGCACACGTGATGGTGCAGTATGCTTGCAGTCCCTCCTAGGTTCTCCCTACCAGGTGGAAAATCGAGTCACGACTTTTTGTAGATCAGATGGGTTTCCATATAGTATCATCGTCGAATAGCTATACTTCCATACTCTATCCCTTAACAGATTAGGCTTTAGCCCGCGTAGGTTGGGGTGAGGAACGAACCCCAACGAATAGGGATAAGGACTAAGAGTGAAAAGAAAAATCAATGGAGTCTACCATCGAATTTAAGGAGGTTTAAATAGCTTCTTGAAGTGCCATGTTCACCTATTCCCACCACAACTACTGAGCCACAACATACCCTCGATCAGCGCTCCCGCATGGAGCCTAAATGACATTCAGAGCCTTGATTACCAACGTTTTCGCAAGCTCTTTATTGCAGAAGGCCTAAACACGCATGGACGACGCGGCCAAGTTCAGAAAATCGCTGCAATGGCGCGAGGCGGTGCGCAGGCGAAGCTGGTAGGCCAGAGCATTTCTGAACGATGGGAATCGGGAAAGTAGAAGCTGTTTCAAGACCTGAAGCGTGTCACGCAGTTCTTGTCAACCGATGCACATTGGCGGCATTTCTACGCCGCGGTTCCGGTGACAGCGCAGCAAGAGATAGCCAAAGACATCGAGGAGGGTCCTCTCCGCGTGTACATGACCATGTTGCAAGTGGCTTACAGTTTCATGCAGGGCAACGAAGCCGACTACGATCGACTACCACCGTTCATCCACATGCTTTGGACGACGAAATCGCAGTTTCACGATGTGTGAAGTGGGCGATGTAGGCGTCCGCAACCCGACGGTCCCGAGCGGAGCCAAGATTCGGTCGGTCTACATCACGCAGCAGATTGCCCCGCTTCCTATCAGAGCCTCCCGCTTCTTTCCCCGCGCAAATACGCGGCCCGGAGTTCCGCAGGCCAGTTCCTTGCCCGTGATGCACGCCGCGGGCGGTTACCTTGGCGATGCCCACGCTGATTGCTCGTCAGTTATTATTTATTTGGTTAAGGCGCACTCTCTCCTATCTCTATCGGTTAATCAAGTAAGCTCTTCAACTGTTTGATAATATTTTGTTTTCCTACTTTTCCTTGATAGATTTGTCAGGCAATCAGCCGCACAGGCAATCAGCCGCACGATGGCATTGCTGGATAGATTTTATCTAGTTTTGCAAACAATTCCAAAATATAAACCTTCTTTTTATATCCCCTCTCCCATCATGGTTATATTAAAAATCAAGTTTCCATACTATATAATTCTGTAAATAATTTACGTGAATTCGCGTAAGTTGAATAGCCAATAATCAACTTACTATATTGAGTGCTGAATAAACACATAAAACAAGCGGGGAGCGTAGTGAGATTACAAAAGCTTATCACGGCCATCATTCTAGCGAGTCTAATCTATCAACCCTTCTACGCCTTCGGCGCCCAGGAGCTTGCTCTACCCGCACCGGACATTAGCGTCCCGAAAATCGAGCATGAGCAACTCAGCGGCCATCAGGCTGTCGGGGAACTCCTGGAATTATCGGTCAAGGTAGTCGATGATTCCGGGGTCAAGAAGGTGACCCTGTTTTACCGGGTAATCGGCGCCAAGCAATTCAAACGGCTTGAAATGATCGCCATAGGTGGACAAGGGGTCTACACCACGACTATCCCTCCTGAAGACATGCTCGCACCAGGGCTCGAATACTATATACAGGCCGCTGATACCGCCGGTAACACGGTACTGCGTGGTTTTGAATTTTCAC
>JAAEPA010000158.1 GCA_024222475.1 Gammaproteobacteria bacterium
GCGTTAACTATCGAAATCGTACTGACTGAGACGAGCATAGCCCCCGATAGAAGGCCTACTGTTAAAATGTTGCGATTTATACTATGCATTTTTACTTTCTCCATGCCCAGATTACTGAACAGACAAACTCGCCGGCCCATGTGGTGTCCAAAACAAGACGATCATGATGCGGGCTGTTCCTCCCAGCAGAGGTGAATTTCCGGAGATATCATGGCAATATCCTACCCGGTGTGGATTTGTTGCATTATTCGCCTACTCGATCAACCCGCCGCATCGTATCCCAGCATTTTGGTGCAGCTTAACCCCGGCCACAGCGGACAGATTACGAAAAATAATACTATTACAATAACCGAGGGCACTGGCTTGTCTGCGTCAATTTGCCACATGCACATCTGGCCGTGGATATCCAATGCATCGATGCGCTATCATGATTGAATTAGGTGACGATTTTAACACAAGAATTGACCCAAAGATGGTGCTAATTGCAGATTCTGCCTGATTTGAGCATGTCATGCGTGCTCGTCGCGACGGCCGTTTCATTACAATCCACAGCCGGGCTGCGGGCTGCCGAAATTTCAATTCATGACCTCCTGAAATGAAATTCCGGCGGATGATGGCGTTATTTTCGGCCGCCCCGAGTCCTCTGCGAGGCCGGGTGCGCGTACGCACCCTTGTCTATACGCGTTGGATTGCAGTAGTCGGACAACTTGGCACCGTGCTGGTAATCAACTTCGGTATGGACATCAACCTGCCGTTGGTCCCGATTTTGCTGGGCGTGGCCTGTTCCGCCGTCCTTAATATCCAGGTTACCGTGCATCGCGGCCTTAACGGCTGGCACAGTGACAGGGGTGCGGCCGCATTCCTGGGATACGACATTCTTCAACTTTCCTGGATGTTGTATTTGACCGGCGGGCTGACTAATCCCTTTAGCCTCATGTTCCTGGTGCCGGCAACGATCTCGGCGACTATTCTCAGCCTGCGCAGTACAATCGGCCTGGGGCTGGTAACTTTCGCCAGCGTCAGCTTTCTTTCATTCCATCATATGGCATTACCGTGGGCGGATGGGAACCTGATATTGCCGTTTCGCTACCTGCTCGGTATCTGGGTCTCGATTAACTTCGGCGTGGCATTTCTGATTTTCTATGCGTGGCGCGTGGCGGAGGAGTCAAGGATAATGTCGGATGCCTTGACCGAAACACAATTTGCCCTGTCCAGGGAAAGGGAAATATCGTCGCTTGGCGCCCTGGCAGCGGCCACCGCACATGAACTGGGGACGCCCCTCGGTACCATCGCCCTGGTCACCAAGGAGCTGGCCAGGGAGTTTCCCGAGGACAGCGAACACGGTAAAGAGTTTGTCCTGCTCACAGACCAGGTCAATCGGTGTCGCGAAATGCTCGCCCAGCTGACCAAGAACCCGCACCAGCACCTCGATGCAACGAACTCACAGATGTCGATCGATACACTTGCGTCGTTCATAGCCGACAGGCACCCAAAAGACGGCATTGAAATTACCATCGCTAATCGAGGGGATGGCCAGCCACCGCTGGTGACGAAGACGGCTGAACTGGTTCATGGTATCGGCAACTTCATCGACAATGCGACCGAATTCGCGAGCACGCGAGTCGAGATCGAGATCGAATGGGACGAGCAAGAGATTCGTCTCACTATCATGGACGACGGCCCGGGGTTTCCTGCCGGAATCGTGGATTTATTGGGTGAGCCCTACATCAGCACTCGATCCAAGACGGGACGAATGGGTCTGGGTGTGTTTGTATCCAAGACCTTGCTTGAACGAACCGGCGCCAACATGCGTTTTTTCAATCGCGGTAGTGATCGCGGAGCTGTCGTTGCAATTACGTGGTCGCGTCATGTAATCGGCGCGCGTTGTACGGACGCCAAGTAAGATGAAGGGATAAGAGTGGCGGCAGATGCGAGGCATGTGCTCCGGGCATGACCTTTTGTGGTATGCCTGATCCAGCCAATCATCCTTCGCTTCGATCTGCAGTTTCTCATGGAACATCACCCCCTTAATCTGTTGTTTTAACACCTGGCTTGTTAAACTGCTTTTGGAATATTTCTTCTAATTTCAACAAGGGATTAACTATGGAGTATACTGATCCGTACCGTGAAATATTCGTTACTTCATGAATACAGTTTCTGAGCAAAAGGTGCGGACATCCCAAATATGAAACATCATTTAGAGGTCATACCCTGAGCCCGGAACCAAATACAACACACCCGGACAGATCCCTGCTTCTCGTCGATGACGATGAGGCATGGTTGAACCACCTGGCCAAAGCCATGAAAAAGCGGGGATTCGACGTTTACACTGCCCTCAGCATCACCGAAGCCACGATTAAGATTGCGTCGGTTAGGCCGAGCTATGCGGTCATCGACCTGCGCCTCGAAGATGGCAGTGGTCTCGAAATCGTTGAACATTTGAGAAACATGCGTCACAACATACGCA